>JANWZC010000078.1 GCA_025054975.1 Raineya sp. | reverse complement strand
ACGTTGCAAAATGCCTGTGGTAAGAAAAGTGATAGCATCTTGCAAGCAGGCTTCTTGCGGGTCTCCAAAATTTCGGCTTACATCGTCAATTTGAATTTTATCAGGTTGTAAGCCGTTGAAATAATCACCGAAACCACTAGCATTGAAAGATTGAAATGCCACAGGAGCTACCACATAATTTGCCGATGGATTTGTTCTATTCATTATAATAGGCACAATAGGGAAACCCACAGGTTTGCCTGAGGTGGCTCTACCGATGATTTTTACGTCCATGTAAGGTCTTAACGCATTGATAACCAATTCACTTGCCGAAGCCGTTGAACTTGTAGTAATGAAAACCACTCTGCTTAAATTAAGTTTAGGGTTGGGATTATTGAACTTGGTGGTAGAATTGAAATTTTTATAACGTTCATTCCAACGCTCTTGAAGCATTACTTGTCCGTTAGCGGATGCAGGGGCAATAAGATTGCAGAGATTATGAGCCAAATATACGTATCATCCTGTATTGTAACTCAAATCTACCACTAACTCATCTGCACCTGCACTTGCAAAAAAATCAAAGGTTTGAGTAAGTTCTTCTTCGGTGGCTTTGCCATTGTTTGCCCCCAGAAAAGCATTCAGCACCAAATATGCAATTTTTTTGCCTCCTGTGACCAAAACTTGTTTATGCAAAACAAAATTAGCAGAGTAGTTTTCAGGGATGAGGGTAATAGTTTCGGTGGTATTGTCAGGTTTTTGAAACTCAATGGTTACGCTATTACTTGCGAAAAGAGCCTCGTTGAGTTGATTTAAGGTACTTGCAGAAGTATCAGGCACAATGTTATTCACTTTGAGCAGTCGCCAGCCTCGTTGAATGCCTTTTTTGCCTGCCGCAGAATTGGCATATACAAAGGAGATTCTCAAATCATTAGGGGTAAGAAAGCGATAACCACAACCATAATCCACTCTGTTGCCCGCCGAAGCATTTTCCCAATCTATTTTCCGAGCAACAAAAGAAAATCTATCAGCACGTCTGCCACCGATTACAGGGCTGTATGTTCTTATAGAGTTAATAACCTCTTCAGGAGTACCAAAATTTTTTGGTTTGAAAGTAAAAATATCAGGTAAGTTTTCTGTCCAAAGGTATAATTCCTTGGCGTAAATGAAAACACTATCCCGAATATCTGCCCCTACTTGATAGATTTCAGTGCGTGGTCGGCAAGAAATAATGCCTATCATTAAAACTAACCCACTAAATAAACGTACAAGTTTCATAGTAAAACGATTTTGAGCAAATTTAAGATTTTTATTTCAAACTTGTAAAAAAACGTCTAAAAATCTTGTTTGGTTGTGAAAAATTTCAAGTAAACATATTCTTGCATTGCTATAATAGAATCCTTTGAATTAACACAAGTTGCAAGGTTAAATTTTGATTTATAGATGTTCAGCTAATTTAACGTTAAATACCTATAAATTTTCAAGCCAACTAAAATATATGTTGATGAGCCATTGCTCCTATGGCTATGATTGCTAATACAATACCCCAACGATTGGCAGAGTTTAATTTTTCTCGGAAAATAATAATTGCTAAAAGTGTTGAGACAAGTATGATAGCAATATTAAACAGAGGAAAGAAAAAAGCTCCGTTGCCTAAAAATTCTTTTTGTAGCGAGAGTATCATAAAAATTACCGAAAAGTAATTGACAACTCCTAAAATTATTCCTCCCACTATATTTGGTAAGGTGATTTGGATTTGTTTGGTAAGAATTTGTTTGAGCAAAATTATCAATCCGATTGTACCTGCCACTGCAAAAATAATCATTGAAAATAAGGCTTGGGAAGTTTCATCTTTTGCCGAGACACTACTTACCCAGTTGATACTTGTATCAATAGCTCCACTCATTATAAAAACTGCTAAAATTAGTATGAAGTTTCGCCAAAAGTTAGCTTTTGAGGCTGTTTGATTATTTTTAGGACGATATGAAGTCAGAAAAATAGCAATAAACACCAAGCCTAATCCTACATAGTTAAGCCAATCAAAAGTATCTTGATGTTCAAAAAAAACTAAATTAACTACTACAGGAATAATCAAGGAAATTTTAGAAGCTACCGAAGAAGCCGCTACACTGATGTTTTGAGCTACGAAGCCCATCAAATAGAATGTGCTAATGAATAAAAAACCTAATCCCAAAGGAACTTTCACCCAAAGATGTTGCCAAGAAATATTTTGCAAGGCAGAAAAATCGCCCAAATAAATCAAAGCTGTAAGTACGCAAGTCCAATAGTTGAAAACTATTGCCTGAAAAGTATGAATACGAAATTTCTGAAAACTCCTAAATATCAAAAAAAGACTCGCCGAAAGTGCCAAAGCTATTAAAAAAAGCATTTGTAAAAAATTTGAAAAAAGAAGTAGTTTTATTTCAATTTCACAAAAGTAGCTCCGTAGCCAAATTTTTCTTTTTGGGCATCTTTGTAATAGACTACGTGAGGGTGTTTGCTGATGCGTTTATGAATTTCATGCCTTAAAGTACCATTACCAACGCCGTGAATAAACGTGATTTCTGAAAGTCCGTTGGCAATAGCACTATCCAAGCATTTTTCAAAAACATTTAGTTGATAATTCAAAATTTCAGTAGGGGAAAGATTTTGATATTCTTTGAGCAATTTATCAATATGTAAATCCACAATAGAAGCTGTTTCGGAAACTTGCTGACTGCACTCGTAAATGCTTTGCGTGTGTGTATGTAGGTGTGTAGTTAGGTTTTGTGATGTTTCTTGGCTTAATACTTCTTTATCCACCTGAAATAAATACCCTTTTTTGCCTAAAAGAGGTACTTCTTGCATTGTCTTGAACTGATTAGCCCTGAATTTTTGCTTTTTTTGCAAAATAGCAGGCTGTTCAAAAGGTTTGGCAGAGGCATAAATCATTTGCAGAATGTATATACCCCACGTTTCTAAATGCGAAAGACTTACCTCTTCGACCTTTTGGGAACTTTTAGCCTCTAAAAGTCCTTTGGCAATAGTAAAAATCTTATCATTTTGTTCTTTGTGAATGGCGAAAGGTAACGACCAATCGGTATTATTGAGGCAATAAAGAGCGAATTTTTGGTCGTTAAGGGGCAGAAAAGCCAAGAAAATACCTTGCAAGGCTTGAAATTCTTTGATAAGCGGTTTGGCATTTTTTTCCTGCGTATTGAAACGTTTACTTTCCTCCGCTGAAATCAAAACAATTTCACGTCTTTGCACAGGAATTGTAAAGCCATCTTCAATTTCAACTTCCACCAAATCGCCTTTTACTGCAACTACAACTCCAGCCTCTTTGCTATGCAAAAAACGAACTTTATCACCTATATTCATAATTCATAAGAATTTTACCGTAAAACTATAAAAAATCATCAACTATTTCAGATAACTACAAAATTATCTTTTTCGCTTAATTTAAAAACATCAAAAAGCCAAAATATGCTCGGATAGAGCCGAAAAGTTGATACTTTCTTCTCGCAATTACTGGTTTTTATGTCAATATAAATAAATGAAAAGTTTTCAAAAAGCTAACAAAAAACTTATTACTTGTAACATTTTGATAAGTTTTTAAAAAAACGTTATATCTTCTTGAATTTTTCATTTTCTTTTTTTACTTTTGAGCACTATCATTGTGTAGTTTCTTAAACTTGCAAGATTATGAAAAAAATTATTTTATGGGTAGGGGTTGCATTATTCTTATGCTTTCAAACATTTTGTCAAGATGAAAGAAGTTTGTTAGCTTTATTGGAAACTACGCCTGAAGATACAAATAAAGTTCGTATCTATCAGAATTTAGCTTACTTGAATTATCAGAAAAACAATTACATGCAAGCCCAAAACTACGCTGAAAGTGCAATAGCCCTTGCCGATAAAATAGATTTTAAGGAAGGAAAAGCCAAAGCTCATTTTGTTTTAGGTGATATATTCAAAGAAAAACAAGAATTTTTGCTTTCTTTGAAAAGCTATTTTCAAACAGAAAGAATTTATACCTCTCTCAATCGCAAAGACTTACTACCCGATGTGTACAGTAAAATAGGAGATTTGTATAAATATCAACAACAATATACGCAGGCTATTGTATTTTATGAAAAAGCCCTTGAACAACCTAATATTCCAATTGCTCACAAAATCAATATTCTGGATAAAAAGGCTTTCTGTCATAAAATGAACCAAGATTATAACAATGCATATGCGAGCTACAAGGAAATCTACAATATGAGTAAAGACCAAAAAAAGAATACGTCCCTGTTAAAAGAATTAGCTCATCTATCAAAACTTACGCAAAAATACAGGGAATCTATGAAATATGTTGAAAAACTCTTAGAAATTCACGAACAAGAAAATGATTATGTAGAAATTTCTAACGATTACAATAATTTAGGTTTTTTAGCCCAAAAAATGAAAGATATTGAATCTTCACAAAATTACTTCAAAAAAGCTCTTGAAGTGTATGAACAACAAATTAGAAAGGTAGAAGGCGAAAATAAAGCAACTTTACTTATCAATACAGGTGTGGCATATACCAATTTAGAACAATATGCCAAAGCTAAAAGATATTATCAAGAAGCTATCAGAATACGTGAAAAATTGAATAAACCTGTTCTCGTAGCAGATGCCTACAACTATCAAGCGGCTAATTATTTGATGATGGGAAATATGAAATTAGCTCTTAAAGCTGTTCATTATGCTATTGAACTTGGTGAGCAATATAAATCTTACGAGACCCTGCAAACTAGCTATCAGTTATTAGCCTTAATTGCTCAGCAAGAGAAGGATAAATCCAAAGAAGAACAAGCTAATAAAAAACTTAAAGAAATTCAAAAAGAACTCAATGAACAAGCTAATAAACGTAAAGAAGAAATCCAGCAAAGTCTAAGAAAACTTGAAAAAGAAGAAAATGATTTGAAGAACCTATTGGTTATGGAAGAGAAAAATGCTGCTGAAAATAAACGTTTGGCTCTGGAAAAAGAAAGACAAGAAAAAGAAATAGCCCTTCTCAAACAAGAAAAAGAATTACGTGAGGCTCGTTATCGTAATCAGCAGTTGGAGCAAGAAAAAATGATACAACTTTTAGCTCTCTCCAAACAAAAAGCAGAAACAGAACGCCAAAAAGCAGAAGCAGAACGCGAACGTGCCGAAAGAGAACGTCAAGAAGCAATTGCCTTGCAACAAAAACAAGCTAATGAAATTCTACAAAAAGAAAGTGCTTTACGTGCCGCCAAAGATGAAGCTATCAAAAAAGAACAAGCCCGAAAAATAGAAATTGAAAGAATTAAAGCCAACGAGGAAAGAATCATCCGGTTTTACACTACTATTGCTCTATTACTAACTATTTTGTTCTTGATTTTTGCAATATATGCCTACCTACAAAATAAAAAGAAAAATAAACTGCTAGCCCAGCAAAATAATATTATCAATGAGCAAAATGAAGAACTAAAAATTAGAATGGAAGAGTTGGCTCAACAACAACAAGAGATTATGGCTCAAAGAGATTTCATAGAATCGCAAAAAAATGAAATTGAAGAGCAATATGTTCAGATTAGAAAAAGTATCAATGCCGCCGAAGCTATTCAAAGGGCTATTTTACCATCAGCAAGTACTTTACAGAAATTTTTCCCTGAAAGTTATGTAATCTATAAACCTCGTGATATTGTATCGGGGGATTTGTACTGGGCAAACCAAGTGGGCGACTTTTGGTTTGTTGCAGCCGTAGATTGTACTGGTCATGGAGTACCAGGTGCCTTTGTAAGTATGATTGCTAACACTATGTTAGACAATGTAATCAAAGCTGAAAAAATTCTTGAACCTGCTGAAATTTTAGAAGCATTAGATTTGCAATTAAAGAGTTCTATGAAATCTGATGAAAACATGCGAGAACTTACTGCTGGCGGAATGGATGTGTGTTTGGTACGCATTCGTAAAGTTGAGAGAAATTATGAAATTACTTATGCAGGTGCTAAAAGACCTCTTTATTATATTGAACCACTCCAAAGCGAAGTAAATAGTCTTAAACCTAATAGACGTTCCATAGGAGGTTTTGTAGACCAAGCTTTTAGTTCGCAAACTATCCTGCTACCCCAAGGTAGCAGAATATATCTCAGTAGTGACGGATTAACCGACCAAAATAACCTTGAAAGACAAAAATTCGGTGAAAAAAGACTTAAAGAACTTATAGCCTATTCGCAAAAATTGCCTATGCAAAGGCAAAAAGAAATTATAGAAAAAGCATTGAGGGATTTTCAACAAGGCACTTTTCAAAGAGATGATATTCTATTTTGGGGAATTGAACTGAAAGCTGCTTGAAATCAATAAAAATACTTTACCAAGAACTTGTTTATGCTTCAAAAATTTGCTAAGTGCATAATGTAGTGCTTGAAATATTAAGCAAGTATAAATTTGAAGAGTTGAGTTTGAAATTTGTAGATTTGATATTTTTCCAAGAAATTTTTGCATCTAATGCGGAATTATCATGGTTTTGAGTATATGATACAAAGTTTTATATATTCATTGGTGGTGGTTCAAAATATATGATGTTTGTAGAACAAGCTTTCATCTCAAAATTCTTTTATTTGAAACTACAAAGGGTACAAAGTTTCTTCACCAAACCCTTGTACCCTGTGTTCGATCTGTGAGGTTGGTGTTTAAGAACTTTTTTAGAGCTATCAAACTAAATTTTTTCCAAAACAAACCCAACAAATAGAGATTTTGATTTTTTAGAAATAGTAACTAATTAAAAATCAAAATCTTATGTTTAGAAAATTTGCAAAACCATTATAAAATCTTTTACAGCGTCATATGTTTTACCACTACCAAATCTTAACGCAAGTTTTCCACTAAAATAACCTAAAAATTTAAGAATTATGAAAAGACGAAATTTACTGTATCTTATCTTGGGAGTGTGGGTTTTGTGGCATAACTGCCAAATTCCTAAAACCAAATTCTTAGAAACTATCCCTATGGCTTTGCCTGCCACCGAAGTTACAAATATAAGTTTCAAAGCTCGCTGGCAACCTCTCAAAGATGCTACTGCCTTCTTTTTAGATGTAGCTACGGATATTAACTTTCAGAATATTTTGCCTAATTACAACAATAAAATCATAGAAGATACTACTCATATCATTTCAGGCTTGGACATTGGAGCTACCTATTATTATCGTGTTAGAGCTCAAAGAACAGATAACACTATTTCTGCCAATTCTAATACAATTAGTGTTACACTCACAAGCAATGTACCTGCCCCCGTAGCCTATGAAGCAGTAAATAGAAAGGCATTAAAATTTGTAGCAGTATGGAGCAAAGTAGATATTGCTACTTCGTATTCTTTACAAGTAGCTCTTGATGCGAATTTTACCAATGTATTGGCTGCATACAACAATATAAACGTACTTGATACTTTCTTACTTATCAAGCATTTAGATACTTTTGAATCTACTTTTTATTATCGGGTCAGGGCTAATCGCCTGAACTATTCTTCTCCTTATTCTAATGTAATTACGGTGCAACCTGCTATTTCTCCGAATTGCCGATTATTAGAAATTATTATTGATAACCCCGTTAATACTACTCTTGGCGATAGACAAATTTATACCTATGACTCCCAAGGTAGGATTAGCTCCATTGAACATCGTGGAAAGCCCGTTAGTATGGGAGGCTCTGCAAGTAACGAACCTTTGGGAAATTTTGTCAATACAGGTTACGGCAACGTAAATAATAGAAGACACGTAGGTGCTACTTGGCATTTCACTTATGATAGCAATAATAGAATTACTCAAGTTTTACTTACTAAAAATTACGCTCCTAATCTGGGAATGACCCTTGAAAGTAGAGTAGTTACCTATAATTCCGCAGGTCAAATTGTTCAAGTGATTATCAATGCCTATGATGGAGGTACTACCACTAACTACGTACGCAGAAGATGGGAATTTGACTACGACAGCCAAGACAGAGTAATAGAATGGCGAGATTATGACATCAATGTTTCTACATTAGCAGAAACACTTGCGGGTAGGTATCAATACACTTATAACAACTATAATTTACCTGTAAGTATGACCTACACCCGTAATGAACCTCCTTACATTCCTAATGGCGGTCCCTCAACCGCAGGTACTTATCTATATACTTACAAATATGATGAAAATCTTAATCCTCTTGCTTTATTGAGGAGAAAAGATTATGCAATTTTTGCTCTCACTACCAATATGCCTCGTTACAAACCTATGATTCCTATCAGCAATGTGGTAGAAGAATTTGTAGGTATCACTTTTACTCCTAATTATACCGATAGAACTTATGTGTTTAGTTTTGGTTTGAATGCCAAGGAAATAGCTACTCGTCAGTTTGGTATTCCTGAAGCTGTTTATGTTCTATCTTCTAATTGTAACTAATATGAAACTTATCGGAAGTATAATTATTGCGGTAGCCATATGCCTGCGATTGATGGCTCAAACAGATAGTATAAGAGCCTTTCAACTTTCTGTCGATGAAGATATATTAAAGGCAAACAAAATAGAAAAGCCTAAAACCCAAGTATATTCAACCCGTAAAGTATGGGAAGAAACAGAAAAAATACCTCACAATGTCTGGGTAATTAGTAAAGAAGACATTCGTTTATCGGGGGCTTTACACATTGCCGAAGCCTTAAGGCTTTGTCCTTTCTTATTGGTCAGACAGGGGGTAAATGGCGTTTATGAGGTAAAAATGCTTAATAGTTTCTATTCAGTTTCTGATTTCTTAGGCACCCGACTAAAAGGCATTGAGACAGGCATTAATTTTCTCCTCTTGATTGACAACATGCCCTATAATGACGACCTCAAAGGAGATATTTTGTGGGAAACTTTGCCCATTGATATCAACGATGTAGAGCAAATAGAAATCGTTACTAATCCTCTTAGTGCTATTTGGGGAGGTAATGCCACGCAAGGAGTTATTCATATTATTACACATCGCAAGGAAAAAGGTAGTGATTTGCAAGTGGAAGCTAATTTACAAGGAGGTATCCGTAATTCTTTTGTTCATAATGCGACAGCTCGTATTGGTATAGGAGAAACGTGGCATTTCAAAATTTCGGCTAATTATGCTTCTTTGGAGCGTTTTGAAAACAATTTGTTTTTATTCTCTCAGTCTCGTTATATCCCTGCTGACTCTCTCTTATATTTTGACCAATACGGACGCTCTCGTAATGAAATAAACGCATTAGGCAGGCAAAATTGGGGAGTTAACTGTTTAGCTTATTTTACGCCTAATAAAAAGTATCAAGCAGATTTACATTTATTCGCACAAAATTCTCTTGTGCAAGGCTATTGGGAAGATACAGATGTTAATTTAGTTACCAGAGGTAGTAATAGCGTAGGGGCTAATTTCAATGCCCAACTTTCAGGGTTACATATACAAAGTTCTTACATCGTAGGGAATAGAGATTTTGCCAAAGGATATTTAGGGAAAAAATTTAATTTTTCTCAATTTAATGCTACGGCTTTTTATCCTTTTTCGTGGAAAAATCTCAATTTCACTCCTGAATTTGCTTACTGGGCAGCTACCTATGATGATACTCCCTATGTTTTTGATAATGAATTCCTTTCTCCTACTTTTAATCAAAAAGCACTCAATACCTCTCTTGCGGGTGGCTTGCGTATGCATACTTCTTTCTTGAAAGATAAGTTTTTAGTAGAATTGGCTCTGCGAGGCGAAAAGTTTAATCAACTTTCAACTTTTTTCATAGCTCCTCAGTTTTCTATGTCGTATAAATTGAATAAAACTAATTCCCTTAATTTAGTAATTTCACAAGGTTATCGTCGTAACTTTGTATTAGAAATGTTCGCTTCGTATAGAGACGCAGGCTATATAGCGTCTTTGGGTCGTCCTATTATCAACTTTATCCCTGCCAGCAACAACTTAACACTTACCCAAAACCAACAAATCAATTTCAATTATCATAGTGTTATTTCTTCTAATTTAGGGCTGCAAGTGGGCTTATTTTATCAGCAGGCTAAAAACTATTTGACTACCAGCCTTATAGAAGAGAATAATGGAGAAATTGTAATGAGTTTTACGAATCCCGAAAATGCCTCTACACAACAACAGGGTATAACAGGAAAAATTTATTTCCAAACACCTAAAATTTACACAAGCATAGGAGGGCTCTGGAGCAATAACCAAACTGAAAATAGACTTTTATTTTCGGAAACTCCTAATTGGATACTTCACTGGCAAGGAAAATTAGAAGGATTATTACAAGGTAAATTAAGTCTTTTAGCTTATTTATATGCTTATAATGCTTCTATTACTACTCCTACGGGGGAACTTATGGAAAATCATACTCTTTTTCTACCTAACCTGAAACTATCTTTCAAAATATTTCAACAGGGTTTGGTTTATGTAAATGCTCGTAACATCGGAACGAGAAAACAAGAACTGGCTTTCTTTGAAAGAGTTAGAGATTTGTATTTAATTGGTGTAGAGTTTATGTTTTGACTTACGATTGCTGATTTATACTCAAAAAAATTGCCTTTTACACTCTTTTTACAGCGAGTTTGTCTAATCAATAAATACCTAAAAAATTGACAATCAACACTCTAATTGAAATAAGATTAAATAACACATTGACACTTAAATTGGTCTAATTTTTATAGATACAAGAATGGATGAATTTAGCAAAATAAATTTTATTGAGTTTCCTACCCAAGAGAGGCAGGAGATAAACTCAAGCGGCAATCATTATGGCGATTGAAAATAGCAATCAGCTAAAAATAAAAGAACTTATACCCAAAGAAATTTTGTTTTGTACCACTCTTTTGGCGTTTCGGCTTTGCTCAACGACCAAAAAGTGGTTGGGATATACTCTCCTCAAAACCACTTTACATTCACAATATACAAGCAGCACTCATTGTCTATAAATTCTTAGACAAAAAGCCTTGTATTCAAGATATCAATCTGATGCCTTATGTAAAAATACTATACTTATCCAAGATATAGCCGTTTAACTCACATTTGAGTATAAAAAATATTTTTCTGCTTTTGGGTTACTTTTGCAAGATTTTTGCATTAAGATACAGAAATACATTTTTGAAAAATCTAATAACTTTATGAGTAACGGTCAAAAAATATTTGTGTCTTTTGTAGTAGGAGCTGCCGCAGGTGTAGTAGCAGGCTTGCTTCTTGCCCCTAAAAGTGGTAAAGAAACACGTCAAAGGATCGCTCAGAAAGCAAGCGAGCTCAAAAATGCCCTTGAAACACGTATCAAAAGTTTCAAGAAAGAAAATGTGTACTGAAACCTGTTTGGCACTCTTATTGGTTTCTCCTCTCAGAAAAGATATTTTCTGTGAGCTGTGATTTATTTTTTCACTGTTCCAACGCTCTTTTTACTATTTCTATCCTTTTAGCATTTGGATTGCCTTTTCTAATGCCATTACGAAAGTATCTATTTCCTCAAAAGTATTATAAACGGCAAATGAAGCTCGGGTAGTGCCTTCTAAACCTAAACGCTTCATAAGAGGCTGAGTACAATGATGTCCTGTACGAACAGCCACTCCTTGTGTATCTAAGAGTGTCCCTAAATCAGCGTGATGTACACCTTCCACCACAAAAGAAAGTACACTGGCTTTGTGTGGGGCTGTCCCTATAATTTTTAAGCCGTCTATGTTCTGTACTTTTTCGGTAGCATACTCTAAAAGTTGTGCCTCGTGTTGTGCAATGTTTTCTTTGCCTATCTCATCTACAAAGTCAAGAGCTTTGCCCAAAGCAATTACATCAGCAATATTTGGAGTTCCTGCTTCAAATTTGAAAGGTAAGTCGTTGTAAGTAGTTTTTTCAAAAGTTACTTCCTTTATCATTTCACCTCCTCCGTGATAAGGAGGAATTTGCTCTAAAATTTCTTTTTTGCCATATAATGCCCCAATACCCGTAGGTGCATACACCTTATGCCCCGAAAAAGCATAAAAATCACAA
>JANWZC010000077.1 GCA_025054975.1 Raineya sp. | reverse complement strand
TGATAGATTTTGATAATACAGGTACTTTCCCTAATGGCAATATCTATATTTCTCGCATCTACGACAATATGCCTGATGATTTCTACCCCAATAATCCTGCTTTGGTGTATAGCAAAGTGTTTTGGGTATTTCGGCAATATGGTGGAAATCCTACCTTTTCTCCTGTTGATGAAATAGAAATAGACATCAAAGAAGACCAATTCCGAAGTGGCTTGTATCCTATTCTTAATACTCCTTCAGACCCTAATCCTTTGGCAGAGGCATTTAAGATTTTTATGCGTCCTATTGGAGTAACAAGCCAAAGTGCTTGGGTACAAGTAGGGCAAGGTGCAGGTTTTGGAAGTGTAAAGGCTCGTCGTCCGGCAAGTACCGTTAATGAGTTTGGAAGGGAACTTGTAGTAGGAGTAGATGCCAGCATTTTACCTGTACGTTTGGTGAGTTTCTCAGGTAAGAAAATCAATACTACTACGAATTTATTGGAGTGGGTAACTTCTTTTGAGTTTAACAACGAAGTTTTTGAGGTAGAAAAAAGTTATGATGGCAAAAACTTTTTCAAGATAGGCTTTGTAGCAGGCAAAGATAAAGCCACAAACCTGAATAAATACGAGTTCAGAGATGTGTATGGAGAGGCTTCGGCATATTATCGTTTGACGCAAAAAGATAGAAGTGGTAAGAAAAATTACACACAAACCATTTACATTTCCGCTGAAAATGGGAGAACACTTTTTGCGATACATCCTAATCCTGTCAGTGATAGAATTCAACTTCGCTTGCCAAGTTTGGAAAGTATAGAGTGGAATTTGAAGTTGTATGACTTGCAAGGGAACTTATTGGTGGCTATCTTGGGCGATCAAGAAAAATTAGAGCAAAAACTCAATGAAAAGTTACCTGATTTAAGCAAAGGAGTGTATATAGTCAATCTTTCTAACGGAGAGGTTCTCTGGAATAGTAAATTGGTGAAACAATAAACATAGAAAAAGGGCAGGTTTATAATCCTGCCCTTGATATTTATTTGGTAGTCAGTTCATAGCATCCCCAATGATAGGTAGTATTTCCTGTTTTTTCGTCAATTACGAAAGGATTTTCAGGGTCTCCCTCAATAAAGCTAATTTTCTTAACTACATCTGTCAAGCCTTCAAAATACAACATAAAAGTATGCATTTCACCATAAGCAGAAGATTGACTGTATGGAGAAAGAGCAATATTAAATACTTTGGTTACAGGATAAATCTTTTTAGTAGCTAAATCATAAGCATTGAAAGCCGCTTTACCACCAGGTCCATCGGTACGAATAGCTGAACCTCTGACAAAAGTAGTGTTCACTGTTTGAAAATAAGCGATAGCACCTTTATCGGTATATTGAATTTTATCCAAATAGAGCAAACCACTTCCTTTGCTATCGCATTCCATTGTATATTTGACTTCTTTCACAATTTTTTGTTTGCTCAAGAATGTAGGAAAGTCAAAGGCTTCGTCTTTTGCTTTGCCATTGACATATTCAATGGTACGAGTGGGTTTCCATTCTTTTTTATCATTTTCTCTGAAATTATCTTGGGTTTTTCCTTCTCTTACGCCATTTTTTACTTCAATAAGAGCTATTTCAGATTTGCCACTCAAATTCATTTCTTTTACTACCCCTGTAAAAGGTTGTCCATCTTTTAAAAATTTTTCGGAAACGATTAGATCGTTGTTATAAGTAGTTATAGCCACAATCCCATCGGCGTAATATTTTTTCCATTCACCTACTTTATTATTTTTGCTGTACGTTCCTTCTTCAATTAAAGTTTCTTTATCCTCCCATACGTGAAATCTTTTATAAGCTCCGTCATAGAAGTTAGAAAAAGAGCTTGTCAGCGGATTGATTTGTTGGAAACCCTCAATTTCTAAGCGTCTTCCGAACTTTTTACCTGTGGGCTTTTTGTTGTCGTCTAAATGGTCGGCAATGTAGTAGAAAAATATTTTGACTTTGCGAGGAAACTTATTAGCATCAGAAAGAAATACATACTTATGGTCTAATACTTTGGTTTCGGGGTGATAAAACTCTACTTCTTTCAAATCTCCTTTGTCAAAGGTTTCAATAGTTTCTAATATTCCTCCCAAAATATAGTTTTCCACTTTTCCGTCTTTTAATCCTGTGAAGTAATTTCCTCTTTCAACCATTTCTTTACCTTCCATTCCCATAGTATAGATTTCCAAAGAGCCATGTAACAATTCTCCTTGAAAAGAACCTTTGCTATTTCCTACTTTTCCTGCTTTTACCCAGTAATAGGTTTTGGTGGGTTCAGGTTTGATTTTGCAATTTATACAAACATCGGCAGTACCTTCTTGGTCGCCATCTTTGATTTTTACCTTTTTGGTTTGGTATTGCCCTAATACCGAACCGAATGCTATGCAAACTAGCATCACAAGCAAGTAGAATTTTTTATACATATCCATTGGTTTTTAATAAGTATTAACGAGTGATTAACACAATTTGTGCCGAAATTACAAAAAATTAACGAATTTTTTACAAAAAAAACGTTTTTTTTCAAAAATATTGCTTTCAAAAATATTTTTTTCAGTTTTTTTTGATGATATAGTTATTTTTCATACCTTTGCACTCCCTTGAAAGAATTGGAAACGTTAAAGGATAAATTTTTATGGCAAATCATAAATCTGCACTGAAAAGAATTAGAGCTAACGAGGCGAAAAGATTAAGAAATCGCTTTTATTTGAAAACTACGCGTACTTTTGAAAAAAAATTACGCAAAACTACCGATAAAGCCCAAGCGATTGAACTATTGAGCAAGGTTACAGCTATGCTTGATAAACTTGCCAAAAAGAACGTTATTCACAAAAATAAAGCCAGCAATCATAAATCTAAATTGGCTAAATACGTAAATAGTTTGGCATAGATACTTTCTTTTTGAGGTTTGACAATGGGACATTTCCGCAAGGAATGTCCTCTTTTTTATTTTCAAGTATCTGGGCAATGGGAATAGTGATTCGGCAGAGTTTGAAAGCGAGTTTGGTCTCGTATATCGGAGTAGCCTTAGGGGTTATCAATAATCTTTTTGTAGCTACTAAGTTCCTTTCTCCCGAACAACTTGCTATTAGCAGGTTACTGCTTGAAAATAGCCTTGTATTTGCATCCTTTGCTCATTTGGGGCTACCTTTCATTACGGATAAATTTTTTGTTTTTCACCGAAATGAAAAAGAAAAGCATCACGGCTTTCTGGGATTGATTTTGCTTTGGGCTTTGCTCGGAATAGCTTTTTTTTGTGCTTTATATTGGCTTTTTCGGGCAAATATCACAGAATATTTTCGCCACAAATCTCCTGAAATATTAGATTATCACTTTCTTGCCTTGCCTCTAACAACTTTCTGGGTACTGATTTTAATTTTAGAGGCTTACACACGTAATAATGCACGTATTGCTATTCCTGCGGCTATCCGAGAAATTTTCCTAAAAACAGGTAATATCGGACTCATTCTGATTTTCGCTCTGGGCTGGATTAGCTTTGAAGTATTTTTGTATTTGCTTACGACCTTGTATGGAATAGCCGTTCTTTTGCTGATTTTCTATATTCACATTTTAAGAAAATGGTTTTGGAAAATCCGCTGGCAGTTTTTTGATAGGCAAAGTCTTCGGAGAATGGCTTCTTACGGGTTACTGATTGCTTTGGGAGGTATTGGAGAAAATATTTTTCGTTTTGCTGATAGAGTGATGCTTGCAGGGCAAGAAGGCTTACGCGAAAGTGCTATTTTTATGCTTGCTACTTTTATTGTGATGACTATGGATATCCCTAAAAAGGCTCTTTCGCAGATTTCTATTCATTTACTTTCCGAAGCCATTGCTACCCACAACATACCTAAAATGAAAGAATTATACCAAAAAACCGCTTTACATCAATTTCTGGCAGGGCTGTTTGTTTTTCTGGGAATTTGGCTTTGCATTGATGAAATTTTTATGCTTTTGCCCAAAGGAAAAATTTATGCCGAAGGCAAATGGATTGTATGTATTTTGGGAATTACAACTCTTTTTAACCTTGCCACAGGCATACGCGGAGAAATAATTTTGTATTCCAACAAGTTTTATTTTGCTTCTATTTTTTCATTTGTTTTTGCTTTGGTGAATATTGTTCTTAATTATTGGTTGATAGCTTGTTATGGTGTAGAAGGAGCGGCTTGGGCAACAGCCATAGCCACTTCGTTGATGATACTAACACATCTTGTTTTTATCTATAAACTTTATGCTTTACAACCTTTTCAAAAAAAGCAGTTGCATATTTTGGTAATTGGAATAGGCGTTGGGATGTTGATTTCTCTATTTCCCAAAGTTGAAAATCTGAATATGCTTTTATGGGTTTTGCCTTTGAAAGTTGTTTTGATTTGTATTTTCTATTGGTTACCGATATTCTACTTGCAAATTTCACAAGAATTAAATCAAACTTTGCTGAAAGTTTTGAACAAAATCAAAAAATTCAGATAGTTTCAAGAACTAATCTTCGGGATAAGGTACGAATACAAAGTTCATAAATTCCTTATCTATCACAAACAAACAGCAAAATTCATCAGGATTTTTGTAAGCATTTTTGAAGGCATCGGTATCTGTAATAAGTTGGCGTTCAATGAATTCTTGCAAATAGGAAATATAGAAATGCCAATCTAAATCTTTTTGGTCTTTTTCAATGAAAATTTTGCCAATGGCAATTCTTTCTTTACAAATCGGGAAAATAGGATAATCAAAACCTCTACTGCGAAGTACATAAGAGGCTTCTTTGAGTGTATCAGCAACTTGGGCAAAATCTTTGGTGAAAGTGCCAAGATACTTGGCTTGTTGTTGCAATTCAGGGTCGTTGTACATAGCTATCAATCAGTAAGTATTGCAAGGCAAGATACATAAATTTAGTGTATAAAATGACACTATTGCAAAATTGTTTCAAAATTTGTTATTTTGAAAGAATTAGGCTTAGTATTTATGCCCCAAAAATTTGGTTTTACTACTATTTGATGTTTTGCCTGTGATATGAAAAACTCAAATATATGAGCCTTGAAGAATTACGTAATTATTGTCTTGCCAAAAAGGCTGTTACAGAGGAATTTCCTTTTGATGAAGTTACTTTGGTGTTCAAGGTATGTGGGAAGATTTTTGCTCTTGCTAATATTGCAGATGAAATCTTATCTATCAATTTGAAATGCTCTCCCGAAAAAGCCATAGAATTACGTGAGCAATATGATTTTGTCTTTCCTGGTTATCATATGAACAAAAAACACTGGAACACTATTGCTCTTCGCTCTAATGTTCCCAAAAAGCTTGTATTAGAATGGATTGATGAGTCTTATGACTTGGTGGTTGCCCAATTGCCAAAAAAATTGAGGGAAAAATTTTGGGTTCAGCCTGAAATTAGGCAGGGTCGTAAGCCCATTTCAGATAGATAGCTCCCCAAGTAAAACCTCCCCCAAAAGCGGCAAGAATAACATTTTGCCCTTTTCGCATTTGATTTTCGTAATCTGAAAAACACAAGGGAATAGTGGCATTAGTAGTATTGCCGTATTTGTGAATGTTGAGCATTACTTTTTCGGCGGGCAGTCCCATGCGTTGATAGGTAGAGTCAATGATGCGTTTATTGGCTTGGTGTGGCACAAGCCAGTCAATATCGGAGGCTTGCAAATTGTTGCGTTGCATTATGTTCAAACAAGCCTCTGCCATTCCTTGAACAGCATGTTTGAACACTACCGCTCCTTCTTGATAAACATAATGCTCACGTTTCTCAACGGTTTCGTGGGTAGGTGGTCTGCGACTCCCCCCCGCTTTCTGATGTAAATGTACCCAACCTGCCCCATCAGAACGCATCCAAGCGTCTATAATACCTACATTTTCAGTAGTTGGCTCTAATAGCACTGCACCTGCTCCATCACCAAAAATAATACAAGTAGCTCTATCGGTGTAATCAATGATAGAGGACATTTTATCTGCTCCAACCACAATGATTTTTTTGTAAGTTCCTGTTTCAATGAATTTAGAAGCAGTATGCAAAGCGTAAATAAAGCCCGAACAAGCCGCCATTACGTCATAGTGAAAGGCATTTTTGATACCTACTTCATTAGCAATGAGGTTCGCTGTAGCAGGAAAAACAAAATCAGCAGTAGCAGTAGCACAAATCAGTAATTCAATTTCTTCGGGTTTGGTATGGGTTTTTTCTAAAAGAGCTTGTACAGCTTTTGCCCCCATATAAGAAGTTCCTAATCCTTCTCCTTTCAGAATACGTCTTTCTTTGATACCTGTTCTTTCGGTGATCCATTCATCGGAAGTATCTACCATTTTTTCTAAGTCCTTGTTAGTAAGTACATCATCAGGAACATAGGTGGCAATTCCCGTAATTGCGGCTCTTAGTTGCATAGCATACAGAAGTTAAGCGTAGAAAGCATTTTTTATTTTTTGATGAACTTGGCTTTCAGCCATTTTTTTGGCAATAGCAATCATGTTTTGAACAGCTATCGCAGAAGAAATGCCATGTCCAATAACTACATTGCCATTCAAGCCTAAAATAGGGCTTCCACCAATAGCTTCATAATTCAAACTATTCAGAAATTCATCGTTGATATTCTGCTGACGGGCAATATCATAGATGGATTCTGCCATTTTGAGAATGACATTACCCACGAAGCCATCACAAACTATCACATCAGCTTTGTCAAAAAATATGTCCCTACCTTCTACATTACCTATAAAATTGATGTCAGGATTAGCTTTGAGCAAGTTATAGGCTTCCTTAACTTGCAGGTTTCCTTTCCCCTCTTCTTCTCCTACATTCATCAAAGCAATGCGAGGTTCTGATATGTGTAAAACGTTTTCTGCATAAATTTTACCCAAAACACCAAATTGAGCCAATACATCAGGTTTGCAATCGGTATTAGCTCCAACATCTAAAATAACAGCAGTTTTTCCATTAAGCTGTGGCACATGGCTGATAATAGGAGGACGAAAAACCCCCTCTATTGCCTTGATACTAAATAAAGCTCCTACCATCATAGCTCCCGTATTGCCTGCACCACAGAAAGCATCTACTTTTTGTTGGTGAAGTAGATGAAATCCTACTGCAATGCTGGATTTGGGTTTTTGTTGTAGGGCTTTGGTGGGGTGTTCGCCCATTTCAATTACCTCGTCAGCAGGAACAATTTGCAAATTAGGCAAAAAACCGTGATGATTGAGCAAATGTTTAATTTCTGCTTCTTTGCCAATCAATACGATTTGGATATCAGGGAATTTTTTTGCCGCAAGTATCGCTCCTTCAATGGTGGCTTGGGGGGCAAAATCGCCTCCCATAGCGTCAATGGCAATTTTCATAAGGCTACTAACCAGTTAAGGTGAAAAATTATACTTTTTCGTAGCCTTCAATCATCAATTTACCATTGTAATATAAATTGCCATCTACTACGTAAGCACGATGCATTACGTGAACCTCACCTGTTGTTTGACAGGTAGTGAGAGGCATAGCGGTTAGTTTGTAATGAGTTCTACGCTTATCACGGCGAGTTTTTGATATTTTTCGCTTGGGATGTGGCATAGTTGTAAGACTTTTAAGTTATGACTTTTTATTTTTCTAAAAGTTTTTTGAGTTCTGCCCAGCGTGGGTCTATTTCTTGAAGTTTTTCTTGTTGTTCAGTTTTGAGTTTGTCTATTGTTTCGCTACTATACACAAGTTTCAAATCTTCAGTATTTTCGGTTTCCTGAAAACGAGGGTGCAACTTTTTCATAGGAATAGCCAACATAATTAACTCGTAAATATATTGAGCTACGTTGATTTGAGCTGTTCCTTTGGTAATGAGTTCAAATTCGTCATCAAGCACCTCGTTATGGTCAGCAAATTGTAAAATCTGCTTGCCTTGTGTTTGAAACGGATACCGAAAAACCTCCAGGCTTCTATCACATATCAATTCTAAGTCGCCTTGAATATTAAATTGAAGTTGCAAAAGTGCATCAGTTTTTTGTAAATGCATCTGCACTTCAAAATCACCTCTTTCTACCAAAGTTTCTTCAAACTCCTTAAAAAAGTTATCATTTCCTCTCCAAGCAAAGTGATAATCTTTGTTTTGGAGTTTGGCAATTTCAATAGTATATTCTTGCAAAATACTCACCTTCCTCTAATTAAGGACGCAAAATTAGAGATTTTTTCCGATTAAAAAAAGTTTTTAAGTTTTTTTGTGTGAAAATTATTTTTTCTCCCCTTCTTTTTTCTCTTCTTGTTTTTTCTCTTTCTCGTCGCCGCCTGTTACTTTATTCCAAACTTCTGCCACAAAATTTTTGGCTTTTCCTAAGGCTTCGCCCGCCTCTTCGGCAAGGTCTTCTAATTTTTCTTTGGCTTCTTCTGCCCAATCGCCGAGTTTGTCCATAAATCCTTCCTGTTGAGCTTCTTTTTTGAAAATCTCAACGGCTTTTTTAGCTTGTTCTTCAGTAATACCTACTTCCGTAACAAGTTTTTTAATTAGCTCTTCCATAAATCAAGTTTTTTACAGGCGTAAGCTACAAAAAAATTGGCTGTTAGCAAATTTTTTGCACAAACTTTTCCAAAATTTTCGGCTTTCACTTTTTGACAAGTTTAGCATTATTTTGATGTCTTTCCTTGTCGCGTTTTGTTTTCTTTTCTAAATTTTTTCGTAGGGCTTCGGTTAAATTAACTCCTGTTTGGTTGGCAAGGCATATCAATACAAAAAGTACATCAGCCATTTCATCAGCCAAATCATAGGTTTCTCCTTGCTTGAAAGACTGCTCTCCGTAAAGTCTTGCCATAATGCGAGCCAACTCCCCTACTTCTTCCATTAAAATAGCGGTATTAGTCAATTCACCGTAGTAGCGAACACCTACGTTTTTAATCCATTCATCTACCATTTTTTGGGCTTCGGATAAGGTCATAGTTTCAGAATTAGGCAAATGCGAGTTCTTGAACTTCTACTAAACCTTTTTCATTGATATGCGAAAGACGTACTTTCTGTAATTCGTTGATAAGCAGAGGGTCATAGGGAGCAACTACACGAATATAATTTTCCGTAAAACCCTCCATAAAGCCATCTTGAATATCTTTTTCAAACAAAACTACTGCTTCTCTGCCTAAATTTTGTTCATAGAAATAGCGTCTTTTCTTTTCAGAAAGCATATGAAGCATTTGGGAACGTTCATTGCGAACTTTCATCGGTACACTTTCAGGAATTTGAAGTGCCGCTGTATTAGCCCTTTCCGAATACGTGAAAACGTGTAAATAAGAAACCTCTAAATCATTCAAGAAATGATAAGTTTCCAAGAAATCGGCATCGCTTTCCGAAGGAAAACCTACAATTACATCAACACCAATGGCACAATGAGGCATTAGGCTTTTGATTTTACGCACTCGTTCCGCATACAACTCACGCACATATCGCCTATGCATCAGACGTAAAATTTTATTACTACCCGATTGCAAGGGGATATGAAAATGCGGTACAAAACGCTTAGATTGGGCTACAAACTCAATAATTTCATTGGTAAGCAAATTTGGTTCAATGCTGGAAATCCGAAATCGCTCAATACCTTCTACTTTATCTAATGCCTTGATTAAATCTATAAAACGCTCCTGACGCTTACCTTCAATAATGCCAAAGTCGCCAATATTTACGCCTGTTAGCACTACTTCTTTGACTTCCGTTTGGGCAATTTGTTCGGCTTGGGCAACAATGTTGGCAATCGTATCGCTACGGCTTTTCCCACGAGCCAAAGGTATGGTACAAAAAGCACAATTGTAATTACAGCCGTCTTGTATTTTCAGAAAAGTACGAGTACGGTCTCCGTAGGAGTAGGCACTACAATACATTTGAGCCACTTCACGAATATCCGAATGAAAGACTTGGGCTTGTGCTTTACGTTCAAAAGTACCGAGCAGGTCTAAAAGACGAAATTTCTCGCTTGCTCCGAGTACGGCATCTACTCCTTCAATGCTTGCTATTTCTTGGGGTTTGAGCTGAGCATAACACCCCACAACTGCAATGAAAGCATTAGGCGAAATTTTACGAGCCTCACGAACTACCTTGCGACACTTCTTGTCGGCATTATCCGTAACTGAACACGTATTGATAACGTAAATATCAGGATTTTCGGTAAAATCTACTCGTTTGAAGCCTCTTTGTTCAAAACTACGAGCAATAGACGAAGTTTCAGCAAAGTTTAATTTACAGCCCAAAGTATAAAATGCCACTTTTTTCATAGCGTTTTTACTTTATTTCTTCTGCTTACACTCACTCACTTTACTTGATTCCTGTGCTTCCAAAACCTCCTTCACCTCTTTGTGTAACTTCCAACACACTTACTTCTTGCCAAGTTACTTTTTCAAAGCGAGCTATCACCATTTGGGCTAATCTTTCGCCGTCCTCAATAGTGTAAGGTTCATTAGAAAGATTGATAATTGGCAATTTGATTTCTCCTGTGTAGTCAGAGTCTATTGTTCCTACGGCATTAACAAGTGTAATACCTTTCTTGATAGAAAGTCCGCTACGAGGACGAATTTGTGCTTCATAACCTTCGGGTAATTGTATGAATATGCCCGTGGGTACGAGTGTTCGCTCCAAAGGTTGCAAAGTAAGAGGTTTATCCAAGTTAGCACGCAAGTCCATTCCAGCCGAACCTTCTGTGGCATATGAAGGCAAAGAATGTTTAGACCGATTAACAATTTTTACCGATAACATCATCAAACTTTTTGCAAAGATACGCATAATTTGCAGAACTTTTGAGTAACCTTATACCATTTTCTCAAAATACCTCATTTGACGTATAAAAAACAATGTTTTTTTGAATATCTTTGTAAAAAATGCTTTATGCAAATACGCATTGCGATTGTAGATGATAACTATCAACTTTTAGATAGTCTTAAAGAAAGATTGCGAGTATTTGAACATTTAAGTTTGGTTTTTACGGCAACCAATGGTAGAGAATGTTTAACGCAGTTAGAAAAATTGCCTTTGCCTAATCTGCCTCAGGTGATACTTATGGATATTGAGATGGATAAAATGAATGGCATTGAAGCCACTCGCCAAATAAAAAGTCGTTTTCCAAGTATAGAGATACTAATGCTTTCAGCTTTTGATGATGATGAAAAAATTTTTGAAGCTATCAAAGCAGGGGCAAGTGGTTATTTACTTAAAGACGAAAGTAAAGAAAAAATTTACGAAGCAATTGAGATTGTGATGCAAGGAGGTTCGTTGCTTTCGCCCTCTATTGCCCGAAAAACTTTGAAGTTTTTTACCCTTCTGCCTTCGCAGAATAAGCAAAATGCCTCTTCCGATAATCCGCTTACCAACAGGGAAATGGAAATTTTGAAAATGGTCATTGAAGGCATTACCTATCCTGAAATAGCTGAAAAACTTTATATCAGCTATGGTACGGTTCGCACCCACGTAAAAAATATTTTTGAGAAACTCCAAGTTCATAACAAACAAGAAGCTACCCAAATTGCTATTCGTAAAAAATGGTTTCCTCCTTTTTAGCAATACTTATGCTAATGCTAAATGAAAAGTAGTTGGGGGGCACCAAGCACCTCTTTTTTTGGTCGTTGAACAAAGCCGAAATACCAAAATAAGAGCATAAAAGTAAAACTTTTTGAGTATAATTCAAAGTCTTTGAGTTTGTGTTCTTGGGTTTTTGTATCCAAAATGAGATGTTTGGAAAGAAAATGTGGCGTTTCCAAAAAAGTAAAATTCAAAATACCAATGAAAATAACAGGTTTGAGTTCGTAGTATTCTTCATTGACGTTGAGTTGAGAGATGTAGCTTTTCGCTGAATAATAAACCACTCGTTGAGCAAAACCAATTTTATCGGTTACCTGCATTTCTACGATGTATTCTTTGCCATTTTCATCTTTGGCTTTGACATCCAAGACGGTGGATTTTGCCCCCAACACAATAGGCACTTGGTAAGGGTTCAAAATACGTACATCGGCAATGCGTTTGGAACCCTGCAAACCCAAAACAGCATTCAAAAACGAAATCAAAATTTCCTTTTTACTTTCGTTACCGAAAATCTTGCGAAAAGCTATGTCATTCTTGACATCTACAAATTTCATAA
>JANWZC010000076.1 GCA_025054975.1 Raineya sp. | reverse complement strand
ATTTGGGGAAAAATGCAGGTAGGAAGCAATACGGATATTCAGCCTCGCATAGAAAAAATCAAGGTGAAAGACTTTTTAGAGCCTATTATTAAATTTTATACTCCCAAAGCTCAAAATAAAAACATAGATTTGTCATTTGAGCTAGAGCAATGCCCCGATTATATTTACTCCGACCCCTTTTTGTTTGGTAGTATTATTCGCAATCTGGTAAGTAATGCTATTAAATTTACTCCATTAGGAGGTAAGGTAAAGTGTGATATAACCAACGAACAAGGTTATCTTAAAATTGTTGTTCAAGATAATGGTATAGGTATGTCCGAGGAGGTGCAGAGAAGTTTTTGGACAGGAGAAAATGTAGTCTCTCGTATAGGCACTAATAACGAAAAAGGTACAGGCTCGGCTTTACAACTTTTGCGAACTTTCACTTATTTATTAGGCGGCAAAATATATTTGCAAAGCAAAGAAAATGAAGGTACTACTTTTATAGTTACTTTGCCTCTCAATAAAAATCCTTAAAATCTTTTCAAAAAACTATTTTTTTGTAACTTTACTTTCAAAAACAATCTATGAAGTTTTTTGGGTTTTTATTGATTTTTTTGTTTTCTCTTTCTGTATCTGCACAAAAAAAGAATAAAAATGACTTAGGTACAAAAATTATCAAAGAAAAATCTAATGCTACGGGGCAAGAAAACGAATGGAAAATCACGGGCAGAGATGCCGTAGTAATGCGAGATTCGGGCAGTCGGTATATTCAAATTCATATCACAGAAAGCAAAGAATTTTTATATGGCAATCGTTGTGCCGAAATAGAAGCCCAAAAAATGGGTATTGAGTTTATCATTATTCCCAAAGACATTGGCTACGGAATGAGCAAAAAAAATATTTTCTTCACCAACCTCAACGCCCATTTCCGAGCCTTTTGGAAAAATGGCTTTTTTTGGCAAAAACGCCTTAAAAAACGTATTCGCCGCTGTCGCGATGCCACAGGAGATTACATTCGTTGAGAGTTGGGAGTTTCAAGTTTGAAGTTTGAAATTCAAATATTAACATTAAACCCCAAACCCTAAACTCTCTCCGCTAACGCAGCTCAATGGGCTTATTCATATAAAAATCTAACACCTTGATACGAAACAGATATTCGTATTTAGCACGAACTAATTGGGCTTTGGCTTGGTCTAAATTGAGTTTTGCCAAATTGTAATCCACAGCGTTACTTGCCCCTGCGTTAAAACGACTTTCCACTGCCTTGAAATTCAATTCAAGGGCTTCTACTTGTTTTTGGCGAGCCTCAAAATTGCTTTGAGCCAGTTTCATATCGTTGTAGGCTTGTTCTACTGCTTGGCGAAGCTGTTGGCGTAGCAGTTGTGCCTGATAGGTCTGATTTTTCTGCTGAATACGTGCCTGCGTAATGGCATTACGCGTACGCCCCTGCGAATACAAGGGAATATTTAGGCTCAAAACTACAAACGAACTGCGATTGAAATCCATTTGATTGAAAAAACGATTAGGTTCTGTTTTGCCATTAGGTACGGCACGAATGGTATAAACCGTATCAAAGGTAGTGCCTACATAGCCAATAGGTACTCGTACCAAAGTAGTTGTGCCATCCGGGCGAAATAACTCACTCGGAGCGGCACTGGAATATGCTGAATTGATACCTGCTCCCAACGTAAGCGTAGGGTACAACGCCGAACGAGCTATTGCTTCATTGTATTGCAGGCTTTGTATGCGTAAATCAGCACTCTGAATATTAAATTGATTTTTCTCAGCTATCTCGTAAATTTCTTGCGGATTTTGGCTTGCATACTCATTGATGATTGTACCCACTTCTACTTTTTCAATTTCAATATTTTGTGTGGCAGGCATATTCATTTGTTGCAAGAGGTTAAGTTTGGCAATGCTTACCTGATTGCGAGCTGTAATTACATTTACCTCGTCGTTAGCTAATTGCGATTTGAGGTTCAAAACTTGTACTTCTGCCACTGAACCTGCTTTGAATAATTTTTCAGTACGCTCTAATTGGGCTTTTGTGATTTCCATTTGAGCCAAACTCACCTGCTCTAATTCTTGGGCTAAAAGCAGTTGTAAATACGCATTTGCCACATTGAGCGAAATATCTCGTTTGCTTTGCTCTACATCAAGCTGATTAGCTTTCAGGGTTGTTTCGTTTTGTTTGATAGTATTGATAGTGCCAAATCCATTGAAAAGCGTAATACTGCCATTGAGGGAAACATTCGTTGAAAAAACATTTTGCGTAACAAATTGATTGGTGAAAGGGTCAATAGAGCGACCTGTACGCATAGCTTGCGAAACAGAAGCCGAAACCTGCGGTATAAAACGACTTTCACGACTTTGTTGCAAGTTTTGCGAGGCACTTTCTACTTGCAACTGCCTTTGCTTGATAGTAATATTGTTTTCTATGGCATAATCTACACATTTCTGCAAAGACCAACGCTCTTGGGCAAAAGTAGTAAAATAAGCAAAAATGAAAGCAGAAGTTAAAAATTTTTTCATAGAAAAATCATTTTTCAAACACCCAAAAAACTCCAAAAGCCTTTTTATATTGCAAATATGTGAAAAAAAATCTTTACTTTTACGCCTGTAACTCAAAAATACTGCTATGGCACTCAAAGTTGGCACACTTGCCCCTGATTTTACTTTGCCCGCTACCAACGACAAAAAAATTTCTTTAAGCAAGGATTTAGCAGGAAAACCCTGCATTCTGTATTTTTATCCGAAAGATTTTACCCCTGGTTGTACCAAAGAGGCTTGTGAATTTAGAGACCAATTCGCCGCTTTTCGGAATTTAGAAGTAGATGTTTTTGGCATTAGCCGAGATAGTGTGGAGAGCCACAAAAAGTTCAAAGAAACTCACAAATTGCCTTTTGAATTACTTTCTGATGTAAGCGGCTCGGTTTGTAAGGCTTATGAAGCTCTTATTCCCATCATTGGTATCCCTAAACGCATTTCCTATCTTTTAGATAAAGACCATAAAATTGTAGCTGTCTATCAAGATTTTTTCGGAGCCGAAGAACATATCAAGGCTATGCTCGCCAAACTGAAAAATTTATGAAGTACCGCACTTAAAAATTTGAAATTTTGAAGTCTAAAATCATTACATATCATTACTCAATACTAACTACTAACTACTCAAACCACTATGACGCTTGTTCAGAGAATTGTACGAAACAGAACTTTCATTCGTACCACCAGCTTAATGATTATTGCTTGCTCTATTTTATTAGGCGTAGAAGCCTCCTTTACGCAAGAAATTCCATTCTTTGTTGTCTTGGACACCGCTTTTACGATTTACTTTACTATAGAAATCATTTTACGAATTCTGGCAGAGGATAAAGTTTGGGAATTTTTTAAGTTATTTACGCTCAAAAAACAAATTAGTGCCAAAACGCGTAGAAAGCGTGTTCAAATTATTTTTCACGAACATGCCTTTTGGAATATTTTTGATTTCGTTATCACGGCTTTTAGTATTTTTAGCCTTGTTGTTCATATCTTTGAACACCCTGAATTTTTGGTAGTAGGGCGGTTATTCAGAGTCTTGCGAATTTTACGACTTTTAGAAATTAGCAATGAACTCAAAGAAGTAGAACGCAAAATTGTAAGTATCATTCCTACGGTTTTCTCTTTTGCTTTGCTTTTGGGGGTGCTTTTATATATTTACTCCATTATTGGCATTTATCTTTTCAGCCACCACAAGTATGAAAATGCCGATTTTAGTAGCTTAGGGGCTGCATTTCTCTCACTTTTTCAAGTAATGACCTTAGAGGGTTGGGTAGAAATGATGTATCAGGCAAGTAGTCATTATGAGAATTCTTGGTGGATAAAAGGTTATTTCATTAGTTTTGTAATTTTGACCGTTATTATAAGTTTCAATGTTTTTGTGGCAGTGCTAACCTCGCAAGTACAAGAAAAAATCAATGCAAAGCAGATTTTAGAAGAAAAAGAACTTTTCAAGGAAATGAATGAAGTGCTGAAAGAAATGCGTGGTAAAATGCTTGCTGAAATAGAAGAGTTACGCACTGAAATCCAAAAATTACGTGAAGAAGTGAAAAAATAAAACAACTCTTGTTTTCCCAATGAACTACGAGCAAATTCAATATCTAACTGAAAGCAAAAAATCCTTTCTTTGTGTAGGTTTAGACACCGATTTAAGTAAACTACCTACTTCTTTGCCCAAAAATGCCGAAGGAATGCTTCAATTCAACAAAGCTATCATCGAGGCTACCTTGCCTTTTGCAGTAGCTTACAAAATCAATACGGCTTTTTACGAGGCTCTGGGGGCAGAAGGCTGGAATGTTATGGAAAAAACTTTGAAATTTTTGCCCAAAAATATTTTCAAAATTGCCGATGCCAAACGTGGAGACATTGGCAATACTTCAAAACTTTATGCCAAAGCCTTTTTTGAAAATCTGAATTTTGATGCTATCACCGTGTCGCCCTATATGGGTGAGGATTCGGTCAAACCTTTTTTAGAATACGAAAATAAATGGACAATTCTTTTAGCTCTTACTTCTAACTTGGGTAGTCAGGATTTTGAAATGCAAAAATTAGCAAATGGACATTTTTTGTATGAAGAGGTTTTGCAAAAATCTCAGCAATGGGCAACCCATAAACAAATGATGTACGTAGTAGGAGCAACCCAAGCCGAGAGATTGCAGGAAATCCGAAAAATAGTGCCTAATCATTTTTTACTTATTCCGGGAATTGGCTCGCAAGGTGGTGATTTACAGAAAGTTATAGAATATGGCAAAACAAAATTTGGAGGCTTGCTTATTAACGTTTCTCGTGATATTCTCTATGCCTCACAAGATAATGATTTTGCTGAAAAAGCCTATCTGAAAGCAGAATTTTGGCAGAAACAGATGTGAAAAATTGAGTTAGAGATTTAGAAATTTACAAGTTTGAGTTTTTTTAGAAAATTTTTGAGTTTAGCAAAAGTTCATCTGCGTGGCTAATACGTAAATGAGCTTTTTGATAAAAAGGCAGTCGTTCTGCATAAAGTTTTTCCAAAAAAATCTTGACTTCCTCTTTGCTTTTTCCTGCAAATAGCGGTCTTTGCGTTGGTTGGTTCAAAATTCTTTCTAAAATTGTATTCAGCGGGACATCAAGGAAAATCACTTTCCCCACCGAAAGCATATACTCCATATTTTGATGAAAACAAGGTGTTCCGCCGCCTGTGGCAAGAATTTTTTGAGACTCAATAGGAATTTGGCGTAAAACGTCTGCCTCAATTTTTCGGAATTGGCTTTCGCCTTCTTCGGCAAAAATTTCAGGGATAGTTCGCAAGTATTTTTTTTCAATTTCCTCGTCTAAATCAAGGCTACCCCAATTCCACTTTTGAGCCAATTGCCGAGCCAAAGTGCTTTTACCCGAAGCAGGCATTCCTACCAAAAAAAGCATATACACTTACTTTTTCCTGAAAACTAATTGCAAAGGCACACCTTCAAAATCAAAATTTTTACGTAACTGATTTTCTAAATAACGCTGATAGGTTTCTTGAATGTATTGAGGCAGATTGCAGAAAAACGCAAATGTAGGCGTGTGCGTAGGTAATTGCGTAACGTATTTAATTTTCACATACTTGCCTTTAATCATAGGTGGCGGATAGCTTTCAATGGCGGCAAGCATCACCTCATTGAGCTGTGAAGTAGGAATACGTTTCTTACGATTTTCATACACTTCACAAGCCTTTTCTACTACTTTGAAAATACGTTTTTTCTCTTTCACCGAGGCAAAAATAATAGGCAAATAATCCATAGGAGCAAGTTTCTGTCGAATGGCATCTTCGTAATGTTTGGCGGTTTTGTGGTCTTTTTCTATCAAATCCCATTTATTTACTACCAACACCATTCCCTTTTTAGATTTTTCGGCAAGGCGTAAAATATTCACATCTTGCGACTCCAAGCCCTGTGTAGCATCAATAAGCATAATGCATACATCGCACTCCTCCAAAGCACGCAAAGACCGCAATACCGAATAAAATTCAATACTATCACGAACTTTTGTTTTTTTTCGCAAACCTGCCGTATCAGTAAGGATAAACTCTTTGCCATACAAATTGTAGAGTGTATCAATGGAGTCTCGTGTAGTACCTGCAATATCTGTAACAATACTTCTTTCCTCACCGACCAAAACATTTAGCAAGGAAGATTTACCCACATTTGGTCTGCCCAGAATAGCAAAACGAGGTAATCCTTCGTAAGGATTTGTTGTTTCATCATCTTTGAAATACTTGACTACTTCGTCAAGCAAATCACCTGTACCGCTACCTGTTTCAGCAGAGATAGAAAATACATTTCCTAAACCTAAAGCTGTAAATTCATAAGCCTGTTGATGACGTTCAAAGGTTTCGGTTTTGTTGGCAACTACTATAACAGGCTTTTTGGAACGGCGAAGAACATTAGCAAACTCCCTGTCCAATGGATGAAGCCCTTCAATAGCATCCACCATAAAAAGCACAACGCTTGCTTCTTCAATGGCAATGCTTACTTGTTTGCGAATAGCTGTTTCAAAAACATCTTCCGAACCTACTACATAGCCTCCTGTATCTATGACGGTGAAAGTTTTATTAAGCCACTCAGCAAGTCCGTAGTGGCGGTCGCGAGTTACACCTGCTTGGTCGTCGGTGATAGCATCTTTACTTTGAGTAAGTCTATTGAAAAGCGTAGATTTCCCAACATTAGGTCTGCCCACTATCGCTACAATATTTGCCATAATCTTCAATTTGAAGGTTTGAGGTTCAATTTTTCAAAGCAAGCCACAAATTTACAAAAAAATAAAAAACCACCAACGAAAACTGTTGTGTGGTTGGTTTGACAATTTATTTACAAAATCTCACTTTACCAGTTCCACTTTGTAGATGAAATAATCACTTTCTCCTTGCCAAGGAAATACCCAGTATTTTTGTTTATAATGTAATTTGACTTGTTTGCCATTGTAGTCAAGGAGTTTTTGGATAACTTCTTTTTCATTTTCATTTACCGAAAAAAGAAATTTTTGTGGATTGAGTCTATCTTCCGAGCCAATGCGTAATTCTCCTTCCCAAGTTTTGAAAATAACACCTTTTTTGCTGAACTTATCCAAAACCCCTGCTCTTACGCCTTCGCTATACACGCCAAAAATCATTATCAAGAACCAAATCAAAAAAACAAGCACAACAGCAGCAAGAGCAAGGAGAGCATATTTTTTCTTATTGCTCATACATCAGCGGACTTTTTTTCTTCCACGATAGGATTTTCTAAATCTTCTTTTTTAGGGAAAATAAGCGAAAGTACAATGCTTGTGGTAAGAATACTCAAAATAATGTAAATGGAATAAGTAGGTTTGAAGCCTATTTCTTGCAAAGGATATTCTAAAACCATTTTCAAGCCAATGAAAGTAAGCAAAACACCTAAACCATATTTAAGGTAATGAAACAGGTGCATAATGTTGGAGAGCAAAAAAAACATTGAACGCAAGCCCATAATTGCAAAAATATTGGAAAAATAAGCAATCGGTTGGTCTTGTGTAATACCCAATACTGCAGGCACAGAATCTACGGCAAAAATCAAGTCGGTAAACTCTACTATCATCAACACCAAAAAAAGCGTAGTTATCATTCTTTTCCCATTCTTAACTACGAAAAATTTGTCTCTTTCGTAGTGTGGATAAACAGCAAAATATTTAGACGCAAAACGCACAACAGGATGATTTTGAGGGTCTATGGTTTCTTCTTCCTCATCTTCTTTTTCAAAGAAAATTTTTATGCCTTGAAAAATTAAGAATGCCCCAAAAATGTATAAAACCCAATGAAATTGCTTAACGATTTCTATTCCTAGGAAAATAAAAATGAAACGCATCAAGATAGCCCCCAGAACTCCCCAAAACAACACCTTTTTATAATACTCTTCTCGCAAGCCAAAAGAAGAGAAAATCAGAATGATTACGAAAATGTTATCGGCAGAAAGAGCGTATTCAATCAGATAGGCAGTAATAAACTCAATGGAAAGATAATTTCGGTAGATTTGCAAATTTTCTTCCAAACTTAGATTAGGACTAATTTTGACATCATTTCTATCGCCTATATCAATGCGTTGTAAGATTTCTTCATAACTTTGCGGATTATGTATCCAATGTCCTTCGTAGCGAAGAAATACAAAAAACAACATAGCCAAACTTACCCACACCAATGTCCATAAAACCGCTTCTTTGAAACTTATCGCATGACTTGACTTAGAAAAAATGCCCAAATCCAAAGCTAAAACAAATGCAATAAATACCAAAAAAGCGGAAAAAAAGAGGATTTCGCTACTAAACATAGTTTTGGTTTATGCAAAACGTTTTCGTAAGATACTACTTTTCGCCAAATGCTAAAAATATATTGACAAATATTTTTTCACATTTTCTTCCCAAGCAATACTTGCTTTGAAGAAAAGCGTGTAAGTTTCAATTACAAAAATACAAAAAGTTTTATTTGGAAAAAATTTTTATGCAATTATTTCTTGAATTTAGTCAAAATTCAAATTGATTTTACACTGCAAATGCTTAAAAAGCAAAATTTTACAAGTAAATTTTCAGTGAAGTGCTAACTTGTAATTTTTAAGCCAAATTTTTTGCTTCATTCCAGAAAACGTCCATTTCAGCAAGACTCATCTCTGAAAGTTTGCGGTTGTTTTCTTTGGCTTTTTGCTCCAAATACTGAAAACGCTTCAAAAATTTCTGATTGGTACGTTCCAGAGCAGTTTCAGGATTGATGCCCAAAAAGCGAGCATAATTCACTAATGAAAACAGCAAGTCGCCAAACTCTTTTTCGGCTTCGGTTAAATCAAATTGTTGGGTATGGTTATATGATTTTTGAAATTCTTGCATTTCCTCTTCTACTTTTTGCCAAACTTGTTCTTTGCGTTCCCAGTCGAAGCCTACGGCACGAGCCTTTTCTTGCATACGCATAGCTTTCAGCAAAGCGGGTAGGCTCGCAGGCACACCCGCAAGCACTGATTTTTCGCCTTTATTTTCTGCTTGCTTAATCTGCTCCCAATTTTGTGTAACTTCTTCTGCTCCTGAAACTGCCACATTGCCGTAAATATGCGGATGCCTGCGAACCAACTTTTCACAAAGTTCCTCAATGACATCAGCAATATCAAAATCTTGCGTTTCGGAAGCAATGCGTGCATAAAAAACAATATGCAAAAGCACATCACCTAGCTCTTTTTTAATTTCCTGCATATTTTCAGCCAAAATAGCCTCTGAAAGTTCAAAAACTTCTTCTATGGTCAAATGACGCAGAGTTTGCATGGTTTGTTTTTTATCCCAAGGGCATTGGGTTCGCAGGTCGTCCATGATATCCAGCAAACGTGAAAAGGCTTGTAATTTTTCTTCCTTGCTATGTGGCATATCAAAAAAGGAATTAGCTAAATTTTCATCTCGTAAATGAATAGTAAGCCGTGCTACCGTAGCGGTCAATGCCTTCAATGGTGATACGGCGAGGGGATTTATTGAGTAACTCTACTACTTGTTGAGGTTCATTTACCTCTACCCCATTGATACGTATAATAATAAAACCTTCCTCAAAGCCATTGTTTTTGAAAAAGCCTCTGCGTAAATTACTGATTCTTACACCGTTTTTAATACCAATTTTTTCCAATTCAATTTTAGGGACTTTTTCCAAATCCGCTCCCAAGTCATTATCAGAAAGAACATTCTTTTTGCTGGCATCAGTAGTACCTTGTTGGTTGGTAAGTTTAATTTTTTTCTGCTCCAATTTACCTTTTCGTTTGTAAGTAATAGTAACTTCATCGCCTGGTCTGAAATAACTCAAATTTTCATCAAAATCGGCTCGGGAATTGATAGGCTCTTGATTGATTTTAAGAATGACATCCCCTTTCTGCAAACCCGCCTGAAAACCTGCTCCTTCTTTCATTACTCTATCTACCAAAACACCGTCTAATTCCTTTAAGCCATATTCTTGGGCTATTTCCGAGTTGATGTCAATAACTTCAATGCCCAAAAAGGCTTTTTGTACCTCGCCGAATTGAATTAAATCGCTGACAACTTTGGCAACAATATCCGAAGGTACGGCAAAACCATAACCCGCATAACTACCTGTTTTAGAAAGAATTGCCGTATTGATGCCTACTAATTCACCTTTCAAATTCACCAAAGCTCCACCGCTATTACCTGGATTGATAGCGGCATCGGTCTGAATAAAAGACTCTATTGGAAAGCGAGAACCACGAATAAGTTGTAAAGCTCTTCCTTTGGCACTCACAATGCCTGCCGTAACCGTAGAAGTGAGATTAAATGGATTGCCCACTGCCAATACCCATTCACCTACTTGCACATCACGCGAACGTGCCAAGCGTATATTTGGCAAATTGCGAGCTTCAATCTTCAAGACAGCCAAATCCGTAGAAGGGTCTCTGCCAATAATTTTAGCTTTGTAAGTCTTCTTGTTATGGATAACCTCAATGCTTTCAGCCCCTTCAATGACGTGGTTGTTAGTAATAATGAAACCATCAGCCGAGTAAATCACACCCGAACCCGAAGAAATCACCCTTGAACCATAATTCCCACCTCCAAAATACCAATCAAACCAATCTATTGCTTGTTGTGAGGAGATATTTTTAATGTACACCACACTGGGCGTTGCGATTTGCGAGGCTTGTATAAAATCACTTGGAGCTAATGTATTAGAAAGAGTATCTTGTCCGTTTCTACCCTTAGTAATAGTAACAGGAATTTTGGAATAATTACTTTGGCTCAAAACTGCATCTTGCCAAGCGATTTGTTTGGGCAAAATAATGTACTCATAATACAAAGCCGCTCCTAACACCCCTGAAAGCAAGCCTAAAACTATTTGAAATGCAATTTTCTTCATTGTATCACGATTTTACGAAATAACGTTTTTGTATTTGTAAAAGTTTATTTTGGCAAATATCTTGCAAAATTTTGAAAACTTACACTGAAACGCATTTTTCTTGCGACTATTCTTATTTGTTTGTCTAATGTCTTGTGTCTAATGTCTATGTCTAATCCAATTTCAAGCAAACATTTTTTTCTTCTGTAAAGAAATTAAGAGCCTCAAAGCCCCCTTCACGCCCCACACCTGAATTTTTCATACCACCAAAAGGAGTTCGCAAATCACGCAAAAGCCAACAATTTATCCAAACAATACCACTTTCTATTTTTTGGGCTACTCGGTGAGCTTGTGTGAGATTCTGCGTCCAGATACTACAAGCTAAACCATATTGTACGCTATTGGCATAGGTTAAAACTTCTGCTTCTGTCTCAAAGGGTGTAAGCGTAACTACGGGTCCAAAAATTTCTTCTTGATTGGTACGACAATCGTAAGCTAACCCTTCAATTACCGTAGGTTCTACAAAAAAACCGCCTGCATTTTCATTTGGCAAAAAAATTCGCTTACCACCTGTTAGAATAGTACCACCTTCTTGTTGAGCAAGTTCAATGTAGCTCAAAACTTTGTGCAAATGCGATTCTGAAACCAAAGCACCTATGAAAGTATTTTCATCTTTCGGATTACCAACTTTCAAGTTTTTCACTTCTTTTACAAAATCTTGCTTAAACTGCTCATAAATAGGCTTTTCTATGAAAATTCTTGAACCACACAAACAAATTTCTCCTTGATTGAGAAAAGCGGCACGAATAGCTGTTTTGAGGGCTTTTTCGTATTCGGCAGAAGCAAAAATAATGTTGGGATTTTTGCCACCCAGTTCTAATGAAAGTTTTTTAAATTGTGGTGCGGCAAGTGAAGCTATTCTTGCTCCTGTACGTGTTCCGCCTGTGAAAGAAATTGCCTTGATTGCAGGGTGGGTTACAATAGCCTCACCTACTTCATTGCCGTAGCCGTGCAAGATGTTCAATACTCCCGCAGGCAAACCCGCTTCTATGCAAATCTGACTGAATAAAAACGCCGTGTAAGGTGTAAGTTCGGAGGGTTTGGCAATTACACAATTCCCTGATGCTAATGCAGGAGCAATTTTCCAAGTGAAAAGGTACAAAGGCAAATTCCAAGGAGAAATGCACCCTACTATGCCAAGGGGTTCTCTTAGAGTGTAGTTCAAACTTGCTGTTTGTTGATAGCTTTCGTTTGCCCAGTGCAGTGCGGCAGTAGCGTAGAAACGAATATTTTGCCAAGCTCGT
>JANWZC010000075.1 GCA_025054975.1 Raineya sp. | reverse complement strand
AAAGCTACATCTAAAATATCATCAAATACAAACGCAACTTTCTGACTATCAAGATTATGTTTTTTTTGTAAAATTTCAAAGGCTTCGGTTTTGTGCGAGAATTTGAGGCAAATAGCATCAAAATGTTCCCTTTGAGCAAAATGAATAGCTGTTGGGTTCTCCTCACCTGTAATGATAGCCACAAAAGGCATTTTTCCATTTTTGAGCCAGTAGCCAAATCGCAACATATTCACTCCCATAGAGTCTGCTTCGCTGAAACCGCTACTTTGCTCTTTGGTTTTGTATCCCGAATTAAAAACGCCGTCCCAATCCCACAGAAAAACATTCCATTGCAAAGCATTTTCGGCTAATTTTGTAATAGAAAGGCAAAACTCTGCACCTTGCTTTTCTAATTTTTCTTGAATATGCAATAGTTTTTCCATAGTGGAAGTAAAATAGGTCGCAAATTTGAAAAATTTTAGTTGCTTTGCTCAAAAGAATGGGGGAAAAGTTTTCCACAAAGAAAAAATAGACAAAAATTTGGGCAAATGCAAATTGTTTTTTATTTTCAAGCAAATTTTTGAGAGAGTTATGGATAATAAAGTTGTAAAAATTGTTGTAGCCCTATTAGTCGGCTTGGTAGTGGTAGTAGTAGTCAAATTTTTGTGGAAGGCATTTACTTGGCTAATATGGGTTGCTATTTTTTTAGCGGGTGCGTATATTGCCTATGCTATGCTATCTGATAGCAGAAAAAAGTAGCTTTGGGGCTGTCAAAACATCATTTTTCGTCCTCCGATAAGTTCCAACGAAACTCTTTTTCCTTGAAACGAGTGTAATTCCCCTCAAAACTGCAAGTTATGCTATGAAGCAAACAGCGATTTTTTTCGCTTATTGCAATAAGTTCGCCTTCATTTTTTAGCAAAAACGCAACTTTGCAATCATTATTTTCAATGGAAAAAGCCTCATTTTCAGCATTAAGGACAGCTTTCCCCTCGTACTTACTTTTGCAGTTTCCTTCGGGATTGATTTCTAAAACAAACTCAAACTGGTTTTCCTTGAAATTTTTGATAAGTAAATACGCTTCTACTTGCTTGCTTCCCTCAATCACGAATCTTCCCTCCCACAACTCTTGCAAACTCTTTTTTCTTTCGTTGTAAGGGCGTTCTTGATAGGCAATAATATTAAAGGCTTCATCAAAACTAAATTCTGCCTCAAAAGTGATATTTTTTTCATTGGTAAGTTGCTTGATAGGTACAAGGATTTTTTGAGGAAAAACTTGAATTTTGGCTAAATCGGCAAAAAAACGAGGATTTTTAAGATTTTTCAGTCTTGCTCGTGCCATTTGAGCAACCACTTCTTTGCTGATTTTTTGGTTTCCTAAATAACTTTGCACGCTATCGGCAAAAAGAGACTGCAATTTTTTGAAATCGGCTTCATTGAGGCTTTGGCAATACTGCTGAACAACATTGATAACTATGCCCTTTACTTGTTTTTCGTTGAGCATTGGCTTTTTATCCTCAAACACATATTCTACACTATCCTCTTCTGCATATTGCTTGGGATTGCTTTTGCCTGTACTATCTTTTGTAACAACTTGATTTTGCGTAGAATTTTCTCGGCAAGCTAAAAGAATTACCAACAGAAATGCAACCCAGCAAGACTTTGCACGCATATTCAAAAAAGTTGAAGTTTTTACATAAAAATAGGGGCAAAACTTAACTTGCCCCTGTTGTAGATATTAGTAGCTATTGAAGTGCCTGTTTGTACTTTTCAGCCACTTTATTCCAATCAATTACATTGAAAAATGCGGCTACATAATCAGCACGGCGGTTTTGGTATTTAAGGTAGTAGGCGTGTTCCCATACATCTATGCCTAAAATAGGTGTACCACAACGCACCCCTTCAATATCCATCAGTGGATTATCTTGGTTAGCAGTGGAACAGATTTTCAAGGATTTGTCTTCCATTACACAGAGCCAAGCCCAGCCTGAGCCGAAGCGTCCCATAGCGGCTTTGGAAAACTCTTCTTTGAACTTATCAAAAGAACCGAAATCCTTATTGATAGCTTCTGCCAGTTCGCCTGTGGGAGTGCCACCACCATTCGGACTCATAATCTCCCAAAAAAGAGTATGGTTGTAATGTCCGCCTCCGTTGTTGCGAACTGCCACAGGATACTTACTGATGTTTTTACAAATTTCTTCAATAGTAAGATTTTCGGCATCTGTGCCTGCAATAGCGTTGTTCAGATTGGCTACATAAGTAGCATGATGTTTGGAATAGTGAATGTTCATGGTTTGAGCATCAATGTGAGGCTCAAGAGCATTTTCTGCGTAAGGTAAAGGTGCTTGTGTGAATGCCATAGTTGAAAAAGTTTTAAGTTGAAAAATATTTCACTCAAAAAACAATCAAAATTATATTTAGTTTCGTAATTCGGCAAAGAATTTTTTAAGCAAGCTACTACATTCATTTTCCATAACACCACCGACTATTTCAGTTTTGGGGTGCAGAAGATTTCCCCAACGCAGAAATCCTCTATGTTCATCTTTTGCTCCAAAAACCACTCTACTAATTTGCGACCAAGCCAATGCCCCTGCACACATCACACAAGGCTCCAAAGTAACATATAACGTACAACCTTGTAAGTATTTGCTTGCCAAATGATTAGAAGCGGCTGTAAGTGCAAGCATTTCAGCGTGAGCGGTTACATCTTGCAGTTTTTCGGTTTGGTTGTAGCCTTTGGCAATGAGTTGATTATTAGCTACCACCACTGCCCCCACAGGAATTTCTCTTTCTTCATACGCCACAAGAGCTAAGTCGTAAGCCACTTGCATCCAAAAAAAATCATTTTCCTTCGGTTGGCTTTTTAGGTTCATTTTCTTTCAGGTTGCTTATTTTCACCGATTGCATAATTTTCGGCACTATGGGCTGCCAAGTGGCTTGATGTTTAGTCGGACAATTAAAATTCACTACCACAATTCTGTTTTGCACTACGGTGTACATCATGTAATTGTAACGACTCAACGCATTTTTTCTGCCCATAACGCCTTCTTTATCATCTTCCACGATACCTATAAATTCAAGCACTACAAACTGCCTTTTATTGATAATACGCACATCTTCCGTAAGAAACTGCACACGCGTATAACTTGCTCGCAAACTACCTTTGTAGAGGTCTTTGAGCATAGGAATATCTTGCTCTTGCCAAAAATTGTTGGTGATATTTACGCCCAAATCTATTTCCCCTGTTGGGTCTGAATACATAGCAGTGGGTTTTTTGGTAGTAAAATACTTTTTAACAAGCACTTCGTCGGGTATGGGCGTGAAATCGCTTGGCATAAGCATACGAATTCCAGGCGTAAGATTGATTTTTTTGAGTTTGATATTTTGAGCATTGGATAGTGAAAAAAACAAACTCAAAGTCCATACAGCTATGCAAACAACTCGCAACATTATTTTCGTAATTTTTTGCGAAGTTAAATTTTTCTGTTCAAATTTGGATATTTTCTCAAAAACTTATCAAAGTTTATGCACAGAATTCTGATTTTTTTGTTGCTTGGTTTGTTTTGTCAAAAAACTTTTGCCCAAAGTATTCCAAAAGAAATCACTGAAAAAGTAAAAAATCTTTTCAACGACCAAAAATTTTCCGAATTGTACAGTTTATTTGATGAAAATGCTAAAAAAGCTATTTCAGAAGAAAAATTCCAACAAACAGCCAAAGAATTGATTGAAAAAATGGGTAAAATCCAAGAAATTGAATATCAAGAGGGTAAGCGTTATTTGCTGAAATGTTCGCTTAAAAATTACGTAATGTTTTTAGATACTAACAAGGAAAATCAAGTTTCTCTATTCTTTTTCAAGCCTCAAAAATCCGACAAAGTCCTCTCTAATAATCCTCTCAAAACCGATTTAGATAAAAAAGTGGATAAATATCTTGGCTACATTATGCAAAATGAAGGCACCGTAGGAGCAAGTGTAGCCGTTCTGAAAGGCAGTAAAACTTATTTTTATCATTATGGAGAGGTGAAAAAAGACTCAAAAATATTGCCCAACGAAAAAAGCATCTATGAAATTGGCTCTATAAGTAAAACTTTTACGGCTATTCTTGCCTGTATTGCCGAACAAGAAGGCAAATTGCGTTTAGATGATGAAGTAAGTAAATTTTTGCCCGACACTTTGCCTAAACTTATTTTCAACCAAAAACCTATTCTCATCAAACATTTACTCAATCATACTTCGGGTTTGCCTCGTATGCCTATGAACATATTTTTGCAAAAATCTTATGAAATGGATAACCCTTACAGAAGTTACTCCACTGCTGATTTATTTTTCTTTTTGAAAAATTTCAAGCCTTTCCGTGAGCCTGAAAAAACTTTTGAATATTCTAATTTGGCATTTGGCTTAATGGGCGTAATTTTAGAAAGATTGTATCAAAAAGATTACGAAAGTTTGCTTATAGAAAAAATCTGCAAACCCTTGCAAATGAATTACACGCACACACGTTACGTTTCAAAATGGCAAAGTTTGATGATGCAAGGCTACAACGAAAAGCAAGAACCTACTAAAAATTGGGATTTTGAAGCAATGGCAGCGGCAGGAGCGATACGTTCTAATATTACGGATATGGCTCTGTATGCTCAAAGCCTTATGAAATCTGCACCTACAAACCTGCAAAAAGCCTTTGAAAAAACTTTTATCACTACTTTCAAAAACGATGAGCAAGAAATTGGATTGAGTTGGTTCAAAAAAGATAGTTATTTGTGGCACAATGGAGCAACAGGGGGCTATTGCAGTTTTTTGGCTTTTGATAGAAACTCACAAACAGCTTTAGTTTTACTATTGAACTCAAATGTAAATTTTTTTGAGCAAACTTTGGCTATTACGCTTATGCAAAAGCTCATAAGCGAAAAATAACCAAAAAACAAAGCCACGAAATTCTACCTGTAAATCTCATTTTTACCACTCCAAAGGCTTTTTTTCTAAAAACGAAGCTATGCCCTTTTTGCAGTCGGCGGTTTGGCGAGCAAGGGCATTCTGATTTGCCGCAAATTGTAGAGCCTCTGCAACAGGCATAGTTTGCACTTGGGCAATCATGGCTTTGGTAATTTGCAAACTTGTAGCCGAGTTGGTTTTACAGAGATGTAAAGCAAATTCTTTCACTCTATTTTCTAAATTTTCGGCAGATACAATTTCGTTAATAAGTCCGTATTCGCAAGCCTTCTGGGCAGAAATCAAATTTCCTGAAAGCAGTAATTCTTTGGCTCTACCCTCTCCTATTTTTCTCAATAAAAACACCGAAACAATCGCAGGAATAAAACCAATTTTTACTTCCGTGTAACCGAATTGAGCTTCGGGTACTGCAAATGAAAAATCGCAGACCGTAGCTAAACCTGCTCCTCCTGCAATGGCATGTCCGTGAATTTGAGCTATCACTACTTTGGGGTGTGTGTAAATGATTTCAAAAAGTTCTTTGAGATGAGTAGAATCAGCTAAATTTTGTTCGTAAGTGTTATTTTGCAAGGTTTGCAGATATTCTAAATCTGCCCCTGCACAAAATACTTTGCCTGCGGCTTTCAAAACGATTACTTTGGCATTTTCATCTTGTGAGGCATTCCGAAAAGCCTCTTTCAACTCTCTAACAACTTGTTCATTGAGAGCATTGCGTTTATCAGGGCGATTTAGTGTAATATATGCAATGCGGTCTTGGGTGTGATATTGAACGAAATCCATTGCAAGTAAATTTAAGGTTAATTTCCTTGCCAATTTAGCGGATTATTGTAAATGTACCGCTGTACTGCTAAAAATTCTTTTTCATCTCGGATAATTCTTTCGTAATAATTTCTTTGCCATACAGGTACGCCTTTGGTTTGACGCAATTCATTGATTCGCCTTGCCGAAAATGTTTTGAATTGACGTACAATTTCGGATAGGGGGTGTTTTTTATTTTTGGATGGGTTTGTGTTGGGGGTGGGTTCGGTGGGTGTGATTATTGTTGGGGTGGGTTCATTGGGCGTAACGGTGGGTTCGGGCATTATTATTGTTGGGGTGGGTTCATTGGGCGTAGGGGTGGGTTCTGAACCCACCCCTACGCCCATTATATCATCACGAATAACAATAATGCCATGAACATGGTCGGGCATTATCACAAACGCATCTAATTCAATGTACGCATTATGATTGGGCAAATCATACCACGTGTATTCCACAATTTTACCATATTCGCTCAAATGAACCTGTTTATTCAAAATTTGCCCTAGCAGACACTCGCGTTGATAGGTGCAAATAGTTACAAAATAAGCACCTGAAAGGCTATAATCATAACCTTTCAGGCGAATAGAACGTCTGTGATGTTTGTTGGGGTCGTAAGGCATTTTACTTACCACCTTTCATTCCTTGTTCAATCATGCCGTAGAATTCTTCAATTTTAGGCATTACTACTACACGAATACGGCGGTTTTTGGCACGATTTTCCTCTGAATCATTAGCTACCAAAGGTACAAATTCACCTCTACCCGCAGGAATGAGGCGTGCAGGATTTATTCCCATACGTTGATATAGCAAACGAGCTAATGAAGTAGCCCTCTTGACTGATAAATCTAAGTTGTCGTAAATATCACCTTTTCTTTTGTAGGGTACATTATCGGTATGTCCTTCAATCAATACATCAAAAGTAGGGCGGTCTTTCAAAACAGCGGCAATAGCCTCTAACTGACGTAAAGTTTGAGGATTATCAGTACGAATTTCGTAGCTTCCTGTTTTGAACAAAAGTTTTTCGGAAATACTTATCATAACTACGGCTTTATCTACATTCACCTCAATATCCTGATTATCTACACCTACGGCTCGTTTGAGTTGTGTAACCAAAGCTATCGTCATAGAGTCGCGTTTATTGATAGCTTCATTCAAGGTTTTAATTTGCAAATCCTTTTCTTTCATCTGTTCAAGTGAAACTTGCAAATTTCTTGCCTGCTCTGCCGAAAGCGTAGACATCTCTGTAACCTGACGAATCAGTTTTGCATTCATTTCTTTAAGTTCTTTCAACTCGCTTTCTAAACGAGCTTTATCACTGTTGCAAGCATTAAGAGCTGTCCTTGTTGAAGCTAAATCAGTTGCATAATCTTTGTTAAGTTTTTCCAAGCTGGCATACTTGGCTTCTAATTCTTTCAACTTTTTCTTTGGAACGCAAGCAAAAAAAGTTGCTGAAATCAATAAAAAAAATCCTAAACGTTTCATAAAAACACATTTTAAGGTTGAACAAAACTTTTTGTTGCAAATTTGTTGCAAACTTACATCTAAAACGACCAAAATTCCAAAAATGTTTCAAGAAAAAAAGACCTGCCACAAAATGCGACAGGTCTTTTATCCTTCAACCAGCTATGATTACCTCAAAGTTAAGAAACTTTTATGAATATTCAAAGATTTTTTTGAATTTTTTTAAGGAAATTTACAGGCAGAAAAAATTTTTTGAAAAAAATAAAACTTTGATATTTACGCAAAAAATTTTCAATGCAACTAAACCTTTTTCAAAATGTCTTTTCGCAAAGAAATTCGCTTGTTTGATGCCGTCATGCTGGTTGCAGGCACTATGATAGGCTCAGGGATTTTTATTGTTAGTTCGGGGATAGCTCAAAAAACACAATCGGTTTTGGGGTTATTGCTTGTATGGCTAATAACAGGGCTAATCACTATGGCAGGGGCATTGAGCTACGGCGAACTTGCCGCTATGATGCCCCAAGCAGGCGGACAATACGTTTTTTTGCGTAAAACCTATAACTCCCTGATTGCCTTCTTGTACGGCTGGACGGTGCTTGCTGTTATCCAAACAGGTACGATTGCCGCAGTAGCAGTAGCTTTTGCTAATTTTACAGGTAACCTTCTTCCTTTTGTGAGTAAAAGCAACAAAGTTCTTGAAATAGGCGATTTCAGCATTGCTACCAACCAAATTCTTGCGATTGCAGTTATTTGGCTGCTAACTTTTATCAATAGCAAAGGTGTAAAATACGGAACACTTATTCAAAATCTTTTTGGTGGTACTAAAATTATTGCTTTGGCATTACTGCTCTTGATAATTTTTGCTTTTGGCAGAAATGCCGAAGCTATCGGTGATAACTTTGGCAAATTTTGGGCATTGCCCGATAGTTTTTCTTTTACCGAATATTTGCCACTCTTTGCAGTGGCTATGATAGGTTCTCTTTTTTCCAGCGATGCTTGGAATAATATTAGTTTTGCAGGTGATGAAATTGTAAATGCTGAAAAAACTATTCCACGTAGTTTGGCAATAGGTACAGGTTTGGTTACGCTGATTTATCTACTCACTAATTTTGCTTATTTGGTTGCTTTGCCTTTACCACAAATACAAGCCAATGAATTAGTAGCTACTGCTGCCGCCTCGCAGGTATTAGGGCAATTAGGTTTAATTTTAGTGAGCATTCTGATAATGATTTCAACCTTTGGCTCGGATAATGGCTGTATTCTTTCAGGGGCAAGGGTGTATTATGCTATGGCAAAGGATGGTGTATTTTTTTCGGCTTTGGGCAAACTCAATCGGAATGATGTGCCACAAAATGCCCTGCTGGTGCAAGCAATTTGGGCTTCGGTGCTATGTCTCTCAGGAGCATATAGCGATTTGCTGAGTTATGTGATGTTTGCCGTAATGCTTTTCTACTTCCTGACTATTCTGGCTGTGTTTATTTTGCGTAAAAAAATGCCCTACGTACCACGTCCTTACAAGACTTTGGCTTATCCTTTTTTGCCTGCTTTGTATTTGGTGCTGATAAGTATTATTAGCATTATTTGGCTGATTTATGAGCCTTACACGCGTTATGGCTTTCTGATTGTGCTTTCAGGCTTGCCTGTGTATTTTTGGGTAAAAAAGAAAAATGAATAAGCTAAATATTTTGTAGCTTTACGCTGCATATTTACTTTTTCGCCACCAATTCCAAGCTATGCCGAAAATAATCAGGAAAACTACGGGCAAACCTACATTAAACCACTGCCAAAAAGTTCTTTGATTTTGTAGTTTTTTCTTGTCCAAAGGGCGAAGCATAATTTCTTTGTTACGCGAAAGAATGATACCCTTTTCATCAAGCATGTAGCTAAGTATGTTCAAAAGAAATTGCTTATTGGCAAATTGAAAGCCTGTAAATTTATCATAACCCAAAGGCAAAACTTGTTTAGTTTTCGCATTGACTCCATTACGCAGAAAATCGCCATCGGCACAAACTAAAATTTTAGTAGGTTTCTGACTTTCAGGTACAAAATTTTTGTAACGAGCATCCGAAGGCAAAATGCGTTTTTGGTACAAGGAAACAAAATTTCCCTCCAAAAGATACATCAAAGTATAAGGTCTGCCTTTTTTATATTTTTCTAAATCAGGAGTTTGACGAGCTTCATCGTATTTGATAATTACAGGATAAGGCACTACCAATGAATACGGAGAAGAACTTGCCAAAGGTATTTTCTTGATTTTCCCCGCCGAAGCTACCGTATCCAAACTGCTTACATATCTACCCCAAAGTGCTTCCAAGTTTTTGGTGGTAGGGTGCTTGTAGAAATTACGAATTGCCAAATAATGCCGCCAAGGTAAAGTTTCAATTTTAGGTTTTCCAGCGTATTCACCTACCACTAAACCTATGATACCAAAATTTTGTACGTCTTCAATAAAATTCATATTGAAACGTATGCCGTAATTGAAAAAAAATTCGGTCATACTTTCCACGAGTTCGGTATAAGGAATAGAAACTGCTCCGCGTGGTGTATTGATACTATCTTCACGAATATCCAAAGCATCTATAAAAAATAAAGCCTTTCCGCCTTTCATCAGAAATTGGTCTAATTTGAATTTATCTTCCTCAGAAAAGCCTTGTGTAGGTTTAGCAACAATAATAGCATCTAATCCGTCCAAACTTGGACTTTGAGGCAAATCCACAGGGAAAACTTCATATTTTTGTGCAAGCGTTTGAGCCGCATCCGACACGAAAATAGGTGGCAATTCGCCGTGTCCGTAGATGAAACCTATGCGTTTTTGTTGTTTTTGGGTAATTTGATAAATACCCTCAATAAGCGTGTATTCAATATTTTCAATGGCATTATTGAGCAAGCGAGCTTCTAATTCTTCATTGATAGCTACGACACGCATATCGCTATTGAGCAAAGATACAAACAAAGAACCTTGATTTCCAATGATTTCAGCCGCAGGGAAAATAAATTTTTCACTTCTTTCCCCTTCTTTATACACTGCCACAGGCGTAGGATTGATACCATTCCGTTGAAAATGTTTGAAAAGTGTATCTTTTTCGGCTTTGCTTTTGATTACCAAAGGGTCTATGAACTTAAATTTTAACTTTTTGCCTGCATAACGCTTAAATTCTTGCAAATTTTCTTCTATGGCATTGCGGAACATTCGGTAATTAGCAGGCAGATTGTCGCCTTCCAGATAAATTTTTACAAAAATTTCCTCTTCTAAACCTTCTAAAACAGCTTTTGTAGCCTCTGAAATAGTGTAACGTTTATCTTCGGTGAGGTCAATACGAAAGACAAAAGATTGTGAAAAAATGTAAAAAACAATCAGCAAAAAAGGAATAGAAAAGTTTTTTAGTGCTTTTCTCATAGTAATTAGCTGAATGATTTAAGTGATTGAAAATTTTAGCTCCCTAAAAATTACAATAAGCAGAAAAATTGCACACTACTCATTTTCTGTGGGTTTATAGTTTTTGTTAGTAGAAACTTTCAAATCCACAATCTCTCCTGCACGGATTTTATTGCGAGGGCGAGGGTCAAATTCCCCTTTTTTGTATTTTTTCTTTTTCTTTTTTTCATCAGGATTGGTATTAGCACTTTTTGCCTCCAATTCTTTGCGTATTTTTTCTCTTTCGGCTTTGGTGAGCGGTTTGCCGTCTTTATCATACAACGGTACTCTATCAGCCTCTAAGCGAGCAGGAGGCGTTTGTTGCACTACAATGCCTGCGGGTTCATCGGCATCGGGAACTTCGGTTACGTGTCCAAGTTGCAAGTTGTTAGCTTCCAAAATTTCTTTTGCCTCCTCTAATGTAAGTCCTTCTAACTCAGGCACATCAAACTCCTCATCCCCTACACCACTGCCAATTACCAAATCAATGCGAGTGCCTACGGTTACATATTCTCCTGGTTTGAGAGGCTTACCATCTATCTCTTGCCCTAAAATAGCATCGGCGGCAATATCAGGCTTAAAACGAATTGCACCTACTTCCAACTGCAAAGTTCTAATTTTTGCCATTGCCATTTGATACGACATTCCTCGCAAATCAGGTACTTTCACTTTGGGCGTAGTTTTAGGCGTAATGATGACATAAATTTTCCTACCTTCTTTTACAGGTGTGCCTGCAATGGGTCTTTGCTCTACTATGGTGTTGAGTCTATAGTTTTTGTCATAGATAGTATCCTGCACAACAAGCTGAAAACCTGCTTTTTTAAGTTTATCCTCTAATCCCTCCAAACTTACACCTATCAAATTAGGCACTGTAATAGTTTCGTTGTGGCGAGTAACAATCGGTAAAACATTATAGAAAAAAAGTATTCCAAGCAGTATCAAAAGCGTAAGGGCAATAAAGATGTGAATAAAAACTTCTCTTATAGAGTTAGTACGAATAACTATGCTCATTTTTGCTAAAAATTTTCAGCAAAATTACACTAAAAAATATGCAAATGCAAAAAGTTTATTTTGGAAAAATTTGCTTTTCAAGCAGCAAAATGCTTAAATTTGCGACCTTGTTTTTGAAAAACGTTTCTTTGAAATTTATGCTCAATCGTAGATTATTGCGTATCAAGGCTATGCAGGCTCTTTATGCTTATCATCAAGCCAAGCAGGCTCATTTGGAAATCGCCCAAGATAGAATACGGCAATTTTTTCAGCCCGACCTGAACGCAATGGAAAAACAAGATACGCAACTTCTCAAAAAACAAGCTCAAATTGCCCTTGACTTGTTTTTAGAAAGCTATCCTGAAAAACAACTTAAATCTAACCCACAAGCCGATGAAAAAGTTCGTCAGGCGGCTTGGAACGCTATTCAATACTATTATGAGGCTCTTGAAAAAGAACGTAAAAATTACCTGCAAGAAATGCTTGCAGAAGCTGAACAAATCTATGATAGCTACTTGCAAGCCTTGCTATTTGCTGTTGAACTTATGCGTTTTACAGCCTTGCAGAAACAAAAAAGAGAACTAACAGCTTTCATTCCCAAAGATTTAAGCATTTATCAATTTTCTGAAAA
>JANWZC010000074.1 GCA_025054975.1 Raineya sp. | reverse complement strand
AGCCATTGCCGCTTTTGAACAGGCTTTGGGTAAGTTAGAGCCTAAAAGCAAAAATTATGCTATTGTGATGAATAATTTGGCTTTGACGTATGACGATATGCAAAATTTTGCCAAAGCCGAAGAATGTTACAAGCGTGCCGCAGATGTCTATAAGGCTACCGTAGGTGAAAAAGATGCCAATTACATCACTACTATTGAAAATTTGGGTTATTTGTACCAACAGCAAGGCAAATACGATTTGGCAGAGGAGTATTATTCACAGGCTTTGGCTCTCAACAAAGAAGTGCTTGGTACAAAAGACCCACGTTATGCAGAGGCTTTGGAGAGTCTTGCCAAACTTGCAGAAAAGGCAGGAAAACGTACGCGTGCTGAAGAACTTTACATAGAACACCTCAAACTTCAAAAAGATAATCTTGGCGAAAAGCACCCTGCGTATGCAGCGGCAATGGAAAATTTAGCGAAATTTTATCAGAATGAAGGCAAATTCACACTTGCCGAAGATTATTTCAAAGATGTTATCAAGATTCGCAAACGTAACAAACAAGAACAAACTCCTGAATACGCTAACACACTCAATAGTTTGGCTATTCTCTATAAAGTTTCAGGCAAACCTGCTCTTGCCGAAGCCGCTTATGAGGAGGCTATTGCCATTTACAAAGCTACACTTGGCGAAAAAAGTAATGCCTATGCTACCGTAGTAAAAAATTTGGCAGATTTGTATTTTATGCAAGCCAAATATCAGAAGGCAGAAGAGTATTACAAAATTTCCCGAAACATTATCCGAGAAAATGTAGGCGACAAACATCCTGACTATGCTTTGGCATTGAAGGATTTGGGGAAAATTTACTACATTCGTAGCGAGTATGCTGAAGCTGAAAAAACTTACAGCCAAGCCATTGAAATTTTGAAGGTAAGGGGCAAGAATAACCGAGAGTATGCCTCACTTATCAATGATTTGGCAAACATTTATCGTATGCAAGGGCTTTTGGATAAGGCTGAACCTTTGCTTGCTGAGTCTATTCAAATTAGCAAGGAAATCTACGGCACCAAACACCCTGATTATGCTCGTTCGCTTTACAATTTAGCACTTTTGTATGCTCGCAAAGAAGGACAAAGTGAGCGTGTAGAGAAAATGTATCAAGAAGTGCTTGCCGCTTGTCGTGATAATCCTGCTGATGCTCAATTATACAGCTCCGTACTCAATGCTCTTGCCAACATCTACAACAATAAAGGCGATTTTGACAAAGCCGAACCTCTATACTTAGAAGGTTTGAAAATTGCTCGTAAAAACTTGGGCAAGAAACATCCTGCTTATGCACGTTCCTTGAATAATTTGGCAATAATGTATCGTCAGAGAGCCAAATTTGAAAAGGCTATTGAACTTTTTATGGAAGTGGCTCAAATTCGTAAGGAAGTATTGGGTGAAAAACATTTGGAATATGGTAGAACTTTACGCAACATTGCTGAACTCTATTACGTGGATAAAAAATATGATAAAGCCGAACCTTACTACGTAGAAGCCAATCGCATTTTCCTTGAACAAATACGTAAAAACTTTGCAACGCTTTCCGAAAAAGAAAAAGAAGTTTTTTTCAAGTATTTTCAGCAGTCTTTTGTGATGTTTCATTCGTTTATGCTTTTGCGTAAAGATGCCAATCCAAATCTGATAGAAGAAGCCTACAACAATCAACTTGCTATCAAGGGAATAATGCTTTCAGAGCAAAATCGTTTGCGTAACACAATCTTGAATGGCAAAGACGAAGAACTTAAACGCTTGTATCAGGCTTGGCAAGCTAAAAAAGACTCGTTGGGTCAAATTTACATGAAAAACAATGAAACAGATAGCGTGAAAATCAATACTGAGCCTTTGGAAAAAGAAATTGAAGCTATAGAAAAACAACTTTCACTCAAATCGGCTCTTTTTGCACAAACACAACAGCAAAAATTTGTTAGTTTTCAAGAAGTACAAAATGCACTCGGACTTGATGAAGTTGCTGTGGAAATTGTGCGTTTTAATAAATTTGAATATCGCTTTACCGATAGTGTGTATTATGTAGCATTTATAGTTTCCAAAAATCATGCCAAGCCACAACTTGCCTTTTTCTGGCGAACTACTCCCAAAGGAGAACAAGAAGAGTTAGCTTTTTATCGTAATTCTGTGCGACTTCGCAAAGAAGACTTAGCTTCGTACAATTTATTCTGGAAGCCTATTGAACAGAAAATTCGGGAAATCAATCCTAATGCTAAAAAAGTTTATTTGGCTTGCGATGGAGTATATTACGCTATCAACCCAAATACATTGCTTAATCCTGAAACGAAAAAATACCTTTTAGATGAAAGACCTGTGCAGATTGTCATTAGCACGCGTGATGTAGTAAAACTGAAAAATGCCTCTCAAAATGTTACTTTGAAAAATGCTTTACTACTTGGTTATCCTGATTATGAAGAAGATGAAGCTGATGGCTCTATGCCTCCTGTTGATTCTTTATATCTTGCCGAGCTTGATGAAATGACACGTTATCGCAGTACGATTGTGAATCTTCCTGGCACACGCAAAGAAGTAGATGCTATTGAAAAAACTTTGAAAACCAAAAATATTGCAGTACAAAAACTGCTTGAAAAAAAGGCAAATGAGAAGAGTATCAAGGAGGCTCAAAGTCCTTCCATTTTGCATATTGATACGCATGGTTATTTTTTGGAGGATGTAGATGAGGATTTGAACGAAACCAACAATAATCCTAAAAAAAGTACCAACCCTTTGATGCGTTCAGGGCTTTTGCTGGCAGGTGTGCAGAAAACTTTGCGTAAGCAGAAAAAAAATAGTGAAGACGGTATGCTTACCGCTTACGAGGCTCAAACGTTGGATTTGGGAGAAACGGATTTGGTAGTACTTTCGGCTTGTGAAACAGGGGCAGGTGAAGTGAGAAACACAGAAGGTATTTTTGGTTTGCAAAGGGCTTTTCAGGTGGCAGGGGCAAATGCGGTGGTTACAAGCTTGTGGAAAGTTGATGATGCCGCTACCGAATTTTTGATGTCTAATTTCTACAATGCTTGGCTTAAAGGTGTTTCCAAGTATGATGCCTTGCAGAGTGCTATGCGTGAAACTCGCAAAAAATACCCACAACCCTATTTTTGGGGGGCTTTTGTGATGGTGAATAATTAATTTAACAAAAAATTATTGCTAATGTAATATTTTATCTAAAAAATTTATACTAGTTTTGCAACAATAAAGAATTGAACCTATCTTCAGTTACATCATCTAACTTAAAACCTAAAATTTTATGTTAAAAACCCGCTCTATTCTGTGGAGCATTGCTTTTACGTTGGCATTAAGCTCCTGTAGTTCCTGTAAAAAGGAAGAACCACAACCCGACCCCTTACCACCTGAAAGCCAAAGTGGTAGGATGATAGTTGCTTGTAGAATCAATAATAAAAGTTGGGTAGTTGACCAAAGTAAAACTTTTCCAAACAAACCTATTTTGGTCGACTATGATAGTTCAACAAAGGACTTTAGTATAATTGTTTTCAAGCTTCTAGAAAATAATCAGACTGAAAACTTAACTATTAGATTGAAAAATTTTGATAAGATTGGTGAATATCCCACTATAGCGACAAATAATGGTTATAGTTCTACCGGGTATTATAGGGATATCAATAAATGTACTCATGAACTTTTTAGTGAAGGTAAAGTAACTATTACCAAATTTGACAAAGTAAACAAAATAATTGCAGGGAGATTTGAATTCTACTCACCTGCGAAAGTGATAGGTAATAATTGTAAATCTAATGATTTGAAAATTACCAATGGATTTTTTGATGTTCAATATTAAATGCTACACTTATGAAAAGAAGTTTCATTTTTATTTTGGTAGGTATGCTATTTATGATGCTTACCTGCATACGCAAGCAAAATGTAGAACCCACCTTACCGCCTGAAACTCAAAATGGTGCTAATACCTTCGGGTGTAAGGTCAATGGGAAAGTTTGGCTGCCCAATGGTAGAGAAAGTTTATATCATGGAAAACTTATTGTCCTTTATGATGAAACTTTCCAAGGTGGTAATCTCTCTATCTCTGCTTTTAGTGAGCGGGATAATGCCAGTATTATAATAAACGTAGGAGGAAACTGTAATTCTGTTGGTGAATATATCATTTACGACAATTCTCCAACCTCTTTCCAGTATACTATTTTACGAAATTGTGTATTCTACTCTGGTGATAAAATTAATAAAGAAGCGGTGGGAAAGCTAACTATTACTAAATTAGATAAGATGAGAAGAATCTTGTCGGGTACTTTTTACTTTACCATTGAAAATGCTTGCGGTAGGGTAGAGATAACCGAAGGACGCTTTGATTTGAAATATTAGCTTTCCTAAACATTTTTTGCAGATTGATGAATAATTTATGAAAAAACTGCTATCCAATTCAAAAATTGAACGAATTATTGCTTGAAATTATCATTTATGCTTCATAGCGTGAAAATTTTTGTATTTTTTTCCTTATTTTTTGCAACAAATATACTTTTTGCACAGGGCGGAAGAATAAACGAGTATAATACGATTGGCTGGTACAATTATTTTGGCACTTTTGCTCTTTCCAAAACTTGGAGTATCCATACCGAATATCAATGGCGGCGTACAGATTGGATAACTGCTTGGCAACAAAGTTTATTGCGTGTAGGAGTGAATTATCAGTTGCACCCCAAAGTGCAGCTGCGTGTAGGCTATGGATGGATTGAGACCTTTCCGTATAGCCAAACTCCTATCAATGCTTTTGGTAAAGATTTTACAGAACACCGAATTTTTCAGGCAGTTACCCTTACAGACAAATTGCCTTATGTAGATGTTTTGCATCGTTTTATGTTAGAACAACGTTGGCTTGGGACTTACTCTAATACAAATTTAGAAAAAGAAGATAGGTATATTTTTCTCAATCGGTTGCGTTATATGTTTCGCTTGCAAATACCTTTGCAGAAAGAACCTCAACAAAGTTTCCCATACACAGCAATTTATGATGAAATTTTTATAGGTTTTGGAAAAAATTTAGGTGAAAATATCTTTGACCAAAATCGCTTGGGCATACTCTTAGGCTATCAGTTTAGTAAGAAATTCAAAGTAGAGGGGGGATTTTTCAATCAAATACTTTTATTGGGTAGAGAAGTGAATGGAGTAAATATCCTGCAAAATAATACAGGCATTATTCTGAACGCAGTATTCAACATTTCTTTAGAAAAACCTGTCAAAGAGTAATCAAAAACCCATAAAATTTGAGAATTTTATGGGTTTAAGTGTTCTTACTTCAAAGCCTCTTTCACTTGGTCGAGGGGTACAATTTCTTCTTTGAAAATGTAAGCCCCTGTTTTTTCAGATTTTACTGCCTTGATAACTTTTGCAAAGTTTTTGGCATTAGGGTCGTCTTTTTTCAAGGTCGCAACTACTTTCTTTGCCATTGCTGTAAAATGTTTGAAGGTTACTTAATTTCTTTATGGATAGTATGCCTTTTGAGAATAGGATTATATTTTCTCAATTCCAAGCGTTCAGGAGTATTTTTTTTATTTTTGGTAGTAATATAACGAGACATACCTGGCATACCTGATGCTTTGTGTTCAGTACATTCTAAAATTACTTGTACGCGATTTTCTTTTTTCTTCGCCATTGCCGTAAAATTTTAAGATTTTTTGCGGTTTTTTCAAATGAGTGGCAAAGTTACAAAAAAAATCTGAACAAACAAGTATTTTTGAAAAAAGATTACAAGGAATTTATCTAAAATTCTACTGATGACTCTTCTCTTTTTCTGTCAGGGTTTGTAGTTTTTTCTCCAAGTATCTTACTTTGTCTTCCAATTGATTTTCTTTCACCTTACTTTCAGTAATATCTGTACCTACCCAAAATATGCTTTCAATCTCACCTTTTTTATCCTTGACACTTGCGATAATCATTTTCACATAGCGAAAGCCAAAATCAGCAGTTTTCAGCACAAGTAGTCCTTCGGCAATACCTCTGTTTTCAAGTTCTACCTTCAAGGCTTTATAATCCCAGCGTCCTAAAATAATTTCATCAATATGATGCCCAATGTAGTCTAATTTAGCGATTTTCAAGTCGTTCATGGCATATTCATTTATATCCTTGATGTGCAAGTGGCTATCGGTTTCAAATACCAAAAAAGAATGTTCCAAAACGGTATTTTTGAAGCCTGCTGTTTTTTGAGTTTCTTGGTCGCGGGTTTCTTGCAAGATTTTGCTTGTGACGTCTGTACAAATACAAGTAACTTTCACTAAATTGCCTGTTTTGTCTAAAACAGGGAAAAATGAGGCTCTCAACCAGATTTCAGAGCCATTTTTACGTAAGCGTTTAAGATTTTTTTCCACAAAATTTCCTTGTGAAAGCTGAGACCAAACTAAGCTAAATTCAGCAGGGTCTGAATCTTTGGGAGCGTAAAAACTTCTATGTTGCCCAATAACTTCTCGGCGGGTATAACCTGTAACTTCTAAAAAATTATCATTGACATCCATGAAATAGCCATGCTTATCTAACTCAACAACAATCATAGCTTTTTGGATAGCTTCTACAAAAGCTGCCATATCGGCATTGCGTTGTTGAAGAGCCTCACGTTCGGCGATGAGTTGAGCAACATTCTGTTCCATTTCGGCTTTTTGAACAGATATTTGCTCCATTTCTTGATTGGCGGCATCTAAAAGCAATTTTGTTTGTTCTGTGGATTGGATGGTTGAAATAGCGGAGGCAATGTCTTCAGCAATAACTTCTAAAAAATTCTTTTCAGTTTCGGTGAGCAAATGCAAAGAAGCTATTTCCAACACTCCATATACTTCACTACCCAATTTAATAGGCACAAGTAAAATAGAACGAGGAGCTTCCTCACCCAAGCCTGAAGCTATGTGAATGTAATCTTTGGGAATTTTGAGTAAATAGATGGTTTCACCTTCTTGCCAACATTGTCCTACTAAACCTTGTCCAAGATAAATTTGCTGTTTGATGTACTTCTTTTTGTCTAATGCATAAGCAGATTTTAGCTCTAAATGAGGTACAACATCTTTTTCGGTACTGATAATATAAATACCCCCATACTGCCCCCTGACATACTTGACGGCATTGCGTACAAGGTTATCATAGAGTTTTTGCGGATTTTCGGTATCGCGTAGAATATCAGCAAAAAGCGTAAGTCCTTCGTTGAGCCAATTTCGGATATTTTCTTGCTCGGAAACACTTTTCAAGCCTTCTTGCATTTGTAGAAAGGCTTTTCCTAAAACTCCTTTGTTTTCAAATACTTGAAATTGGGTATCAAAGTTACCTTGCCCAATTTGCTTGGCAAGTTCTTGCGTTTGAGCAAGTTCATAAGTTAGTTTTTCTATGTTGCGAATTAGAGGGGTGGCTTCATCTTTGGCTTGGAGTAAATTGATTTTAGGCAAATTTCCTTCGGCAAGTTCGTGTAAGTACTCATCAATTTCTTGCAAACGACCATAAATTTTTTGATTGATAGCACGCCCCCGCCAATATACTATGACTATCATCAAGCATAGAAACAAAATTCCTGTAATAATAAGTAGCTTGTAATGAAAACTTAAACTTTCTTGCTCTAAGCGAATTTGTTCTTTTCTGCCTTTGAGCAAGCGGTCAATATCGGTATAAATTTTTTGAGTTATTTCAGTGATTTGTTTTTGATAAAGCTGTTTTGCATTTTCGGAAAGCACTACAAATCTATCTGCGTCAATTTTGGTAGTAGATGAAGTTTCAAAAATTTGTCTTTCTTTACTTCTAACAACTTCCACTCCCTCAATAGTGGCTTCAGGGTCGGTATTGGGAAAAGCTGTTTGGCTATTAAAAGTAGCTTCTTGTTGCTCTTGTGTGATATTGAGACGGGTGGTATCTGAAACAGAAACTCCTGTCATAGAGTAACTACCTCCTTCGCGTTCTTGCTCTTCCACGATTCGGGAAATACTTTTTTGATAGCGTCTTAGTTTTTCTAATTCTGTGAGCAAAGTAGCGTAATCGGTTCTATCTTCTAAGAGTTTCCATTCTTTTTCATAGCGGTTGAGCGAGTCGGTAGTGGCTTTGATAAAATAATTCCATATATTTTCTCTTTCAGAGGCAAAGCTGGGCAAGCGATAAATCATTTCATTTTGCAATGCTGAGTTAGTTTGTGTAATATAGCCTTTCAGAGACTCTAATTTTTCTTGGGAGGGATAAGCAATATTGAGCAAATACTGCTCTCTTTCAGCAAGTTGGCTCAAACGAATAAGAAATAATGTAATAGCCAAAGCAAATAGCGTAAAAATCAGCAATAATCCTCCTGTAATGCGTCTGCGTAAGGAAAAGTAAGGGCTTGTAAAAAACTGAATGATACGATTCTTGCGAGCCATTGTTACGATTGAACAGGTTTGAAATTAGAAGTTCAAAAGTTTGAAAAAGATTTTTGCAAAGCTAAAAAAAATAGGCAAAGTTTATTTTTCAAAGATACAGAAATCTTTTGGAGTTTTGCAAATTTTCAGTAAAAAACAAAACCCGAAAGTGATTTTTACTTTCGGGGTTTCAGGAATATTACTAAATATAGCTCTACTCCAACTCCACTACCAGATCTCCCTGTTCCACAATAGAGCCAGCACCAAGATGAATTTTCTTGACAACCGCTTCACGAGGAGCTGTAACAATACTTTCCATTTTCATAGCCTCTAATACAAAAAGTGGTGTATTGACTTTCACTTTTTCACCTTCTTTTACCTTGATTTGTGAAATTTTGCCCTGCAAAGGCGAACCAATATGATTTTCAGCAGTAGCTTTGGGATTTGTTTTGAGTAAGCTGCTCATTTTCTTATCAAAAATGCGTACTCTGCGAGTTTGCCCATTATGCTCAAAATACACCGTTACGATACCATTTTCATCTGGTTTAGAACAACTTACCAACTTTACTAACAAAGTTTTACCTTCATCAATTTTGATTAAAATTTCTTCACCTGGTTTCAATCCATAGAAAAATGCAGGCGTAGGCAAATAGTATGCAAAACCAAACTCCTGAATATGATTGTAATACTCCTCAAAAACCTTTGGATACATTTGGTAAGAGAGAAAATCCAAGAAGTTATCATCAAATTTTTCTTTGAACTCACTAAATTCTTTGTCAAAGTCAATGGGTTTAAGATGTGCATTGGGGCGGTCTGTGAAAGGTTTTTCACCTTTAAGTACCATTTTTTGCAATTTTTCAGGAAATCCACCATAAGGTTGTCCCAATTCGCCACGGAAAAATTCCTTTACAGACTCAGGAAACGAAAGAGTATCACCTTTTTCTAAAATATCTTCGGCAGTAAGATTATTAGCCGTCATAAACAATGCAAAATCTCCCACCACTTTGGAACTAGGTGTAACTTTAATGATATTACCAAAAAGTCGGTTTGCCTCTTGATAATTTTTCACTACCAAATCAAATTTATCGCCTACGCCTACCGAGTCAGCTTGGGCTTTGAGGTTGGTGTATTGCCCACCGGGCATTTCGTGTTCATAGACTTCGGCTGAACCTGTCTGCAAACCTGCTTCAAAAGGATAGTAATACTTCCGAACTGCCTCAATGTACTTGGAAACTTGATTGAGTTTGTGCAAATCATAAGGGTTTTCGCGAGGATGTCCTTGAAGCATTGCCACCATAGAATTAAAATTCGGTTGGGCAGTCGTTCCCGACATTGCTGCAATTGCTACATCAATTACATCCACACCTGCCTCAATGGCTTTCATGTAAGTAGCCGCTTGAATAGACGCTGTATCGTGTGTGTGCAGATGTATAGGCAAGCGTACAGTTTCTTTGAGTTTGGCAACCAACACCTCGGCGGCATGAGGTTTCAAAAGCCCTGCCATATCTTTGATAGCCAAAATATGAGCCCCTGCATCTTCCAAGCGTTTGGCTAAATCCAAATAATACTGCAAAGTGTATTTTTTTTCATTCTTGGACAGCAAATCTCCTGTGTAACAAATAGCGGCTTCTGCAATACTTTCAGTATATTTATTGACCGCCGCAATGCTGGTTTTCAGGTTTTCAATCCAGTTGAGCGAATCAAAAATTCGGAAAATATCAATGCCATTTTCAGCAGATTTTTCAATAAACTTTTCTATCAAGTTATCGGGATAAGCCTTGTAACCCACAGCATTCGCACCACGTAAAAGCATTTGCATTAGAATATTGGGTGCGGCTTTGCGAATAAGTTGCAGACGTCGCCAAGGACATTCTTTCAAGAAGCGTAAAGCCACATCAAACGTAGCACCGCCCCACATTTCCATAGAAAAAGTTTGTGGAAAATGATGAGCAATCATTTCGGCATAGGGTATCATGTCTATGGTACGCATACGCGTAGCCAGCAAAGACTGATGCCCATCGCGAAGGGTAGTATCAGTGTAATAAATTTTCTTTTCATTTTTGAGCCATTCGCAAAATTTTTCTCTACCCATTTTTTGCAAAAGTTGTTTAGTACCCGCAGGGGGTTCTTGCAAGCTATCATAGTGCAAAATGGGAGGCTTTTCAAATTTGATGCTATCATCTTTCTTTTTGACATCAGGATTGCCATTGACAATCACATTCGCAAGAAAACGCAAGGCTCTTGTACCTCTATCGTAGCGTTTGGGAATATTAAAAAGTTCGGGGTGGTCTTGAATGAAATTTACTGTGGCTTTTCCACTTTGAAAAACAGGATGCGAAATGACATTTTCCAAAAAGCCAATGTTCGTTTTCACGCCTCGTATTCGGAACTCTCTCAAAGCTCTATGCAGACGTTGAGCTGTACCTTTGAGCGTTCTGCCCGAAGCCGAAACCTTGACAAGCATGGAGTCAAAGAATGGGGAAATTTGTACGCCCGGATACACACTGCCCTCGTCCAAACGAATACCAAAACCTGCGGCATTGCGGTATTCTACAATCGTTCCAAAATCAGGTTTGAAGTTGTTGAGAGGGTCTTCGGTGGTAATTCGGCACTGAATAGCTACTCCACGAGCTACAATATCTTCTTGTTTATGTATCCAGATTTGTGGGTCTGAAAGGCGATGCCCTTTGGCTATCAGAATTTGTGAGCGTACAATATCAATCCGAGTAATTTCTTCGGTAATAGTATGCTCTACTTGTATGCGAGGATTAACCTCAATGAAATAAACGTTTTCATCTTTATCCACCAAAAATTCTACGGTGCCAACGTTGTTGTAATTGACTTTTCGGCAGATACGCAAAGCATAATCGTAAAGTTTGTTTTTGGTCTTTTGCTCTAAAAAGGAGGGAGCCACTTCTACCACTTTCTGAAAACGTCTTTGCACCGAACAATCTCGTTCAAACAAATGGACAATATTGCCATAATTATCACCCATGATTTGTACCTCTACGTGCTTGGGGTTTTCAATGAACTTTTCAATGAAAATAGTATCATCACCGAAGGAGCGTCCTGCTTCGCCTTTGGCTTCGTTGTAGGCTTTTTCCAACTCACTTTCATTGCGAACTACCCGCATACCTCGCCCACCACCTCCTGCTGAGGCTTTCAGAATTACAGGAAAACCAATGCGTTTGGCTTCTTTGAGGGCTATTTCAAAGGTTTTAAGAGGTTCTTTATTATCCTCAATGATAGGCACACCTGCTTCAATGGCTATTTTTTTGGAGGCAATTTTATCGCCCAAAGCCTCCATGACTTCTGGCTCGGGACCTACGAAAATAATACCTTCCTCACGACAACGACGAGCTAAATTGACATTTTCAGAAAGAAAACCATAACCTGGGTGAATGGCATCGGCTTTGACTTTTTTTGCCAAAGCAATAATTTCTTCTACATCAAGATAGGGACGCAAAGGCTCATCATCTTTACCAATCTGATAGGCTTCATCGGCTTTGAAGCGGTGTAGTGAATAGCGGTCTTCATAGGTATAAATAGCAACGGTACGAATTTTCAATTCTGATGCGGCACGAAGGATACGAATAGCTATTTCGCCACGATTGGCTACCAACAACTTGTTGAGTGGTTTTAGATGTTCCATAATTGCATAATTTTGAATGCCTGATGACAAGATTACATATTCTTGTAGAAATATGCAAGTGTATAAATTCTTTTTTTGAGCAAATCAATTTTTCTGTACCTTTGCGAAAATATTTTTGGAATGAAAGTTGGTCAAAATTTTTATCAATACCAAATTCAGTCTTTACTTGCAGAAAGTAATACGGCTCTTAACTGGCTTGCCAAACACCAAAGTTTGCCTCGTCAGGTGCGTATCAAACAACTGAAAAGTCAATTTCTCCAAACCGAACAGCAAAAACTTCAACTTCGCACCATTGCCGTACAAAATGCCGAACTTGAACACGGACATATTCCTGTTTTGTACGATTATTTGGAAAACTCGCAAGGCATTTTCTTTGTCTATGATTACGTG
>JANWZC010000073.1 GCA_025054975.1 Raineya sp. | reverse complement strand
TTGCCCAACCAATCCCTATGTCTGTGAGATTTGCATAAAATTTATCTATGCCCAAAAGGTGGCTTCGGTGCCCTGCTTTTCGGTGGTCTATTTCGCCTTTGTCTTTCAGCAAGTAAATAATGCCTTCTTTGGGAGTAGTAACTCCTGCCACAATGGATTCAAAATAATTGCTGTTAGCGGGTTCTGTCCATTCTTTGGGTATGCCGTAGCCTGCCTCGTAAATTAAAATATTGATACCTTTGCCTTCGGGGTTAGTATGGTCAAAGTATTTGCGTTTAAGCATATCTTCGGCTTTGGCTTGTGCCACTCGGGCAAGCGTATCATTCCATTGCAAAACCCCACGAGCCTGTACCATAGATAAATCTACACCAATTTCTTTGCTATACCAAACAGGATTTTTGCGAACTTTATTCAAATACTCAAAAGCCTCCTTAATTTCACCTTCTTGGGCTTGCAGAAAATGCCCTGCCCACAGATATATCAAAAACAAACTCACAATTTTTTTCATAATTACCCAAAGTTGCCTTCAAATTTACAACAAAAATCCCAAAATATACTTGCGAAAAAATGCGAAATTTCCGAAACACTCAAATTTTACACAGATTTTCTTGTATAGTAGAGCTTTCTTGTAATTCTTGCTCTAAAAAAATTGAGAGTTTCTTAAAATATTGTAGTTTTGCGTGCAACTCAAATGAAAATCTTATGCAAGACGAAAAAATCATCTTTTCTATGGCGGGTGTGAATAAAATTTTCCCACCCAACAGACAAGTGTTGAAAAATATTTATCTTTCATTTTTTTATGGGGCTAAAATTGGCATTTTGGGATTGAATGGCTCGGGAAAATCTACCTTGATGAAAATTATTGCAGGTATAGATAAAGAATATCAGGGGGAGGTAGTATTTAATGGTAATTACACGGTAGGTTATTTGCCCCAAGAACCAGAATTTGATAAATCCAAAACAGTACGGGAGGTAGTGGAAGAAGGAGTAGCTGAAACCGTAAGGCTTTTGAAGGAATTTGATGAAATCAATGCAGCTTTTGCCGACCCCAATGCCGATTTTGATAAACTCATAGCTCGCCAAGCCGAAGTACAAGAAAAACTTGACCAATTAGATGCTTGGACATTAGATGCTCGTCTTGAAAAAGCTATGGATGCTTTGCGATGTCCGCCACCTGATGCCATTATTGCCAATCTTTCGGGGGGAGAAAAACGCCGTGTAGCGTTGTGTCGTTTGCTTCTGCAACAACCTGATGTGCTATTATTAGACGAGCCTACTAACCACCTTGATGCTGAATCGGTGCAGTGGTTAGAAAGACATTTGCAAGAATATAAAGGTACCGTGATTGCTGTTACTCACGACCGCTATTTCTTGGATAACGTAGCAGGGTGGATTTTGGAATTGGATAGAGGAGAGGGAATTCCTTGGAAGGGTAATTACTCTTCTTGGCTTGAACAAAAACAAAGACGCTTGGCACAAGAAGAAAAGGCAGAAACTAAACGTTTGAAAACGCTTGAAAGAGAGTTAGAATGGGTACGCATGGCTCCTAAGGCTCGGCAGGCAAAGTCAAAGGCTCGTTTGAATGCGTATGAGAAATTGCTCGCCGAAGAAGCCAAAGAAAAAGAAGCGAAATTAGAACTTTATATCCCTCCTGGACCTCGGCTTGGCAATAAGGTGATTGTGGCTAATAATGTCAGCAAAGCCTATGGCGATAAACTTTTGTTTGAAAATTTAAGTTTCACGCTTCCACCTGCGGGCATTGTAGGGGTAATTGGTCCTAATGGAGCAGGAAAAACTACGCTTTTCAAGCTAATTACAGGTAAGGAAAAACCCGATAGCGGTACGTTTGAAATAGGTGAGACCGTTAAGATAGCTTACATAGACCAAGAACACGATAATTTAGACCCTGAAAAAACCGTTTATCAGGCAATTTCAGGAGGTAACGAATGGATACAACTGGGTAATATGCAAGTCAATGCAAGGGCGTATGTGAGTAAATTCAATTTTACAGGCACCGACCAAGAGAAAAAAATTGGTGTGCTTTCAGGAGGAGAGCGAAATAGAGTTCATCTGGCAATGGCTCTGAAAGAAGGAGGAAATGTCCTTTTACTTGATGAACCTACCAACGACCTTGATGTCAATACCTTACGGGCTTTGGAAGAAGCCCTTGAAAACTTTGCAGGGTGTGCCGTAATCATTTCTCACGATAGATGGTTTTTGGATAGAATTTGTACGCATATTCTTGCCTTTGAAGGCAATTCGCAAGTGTATTTCTTTGAAGGTAATTACAGCGAATACGAAGAAAATCGCAAAAAACGTCTGGGCAACGATGCTCCCAAACGAATTAAATACAAAAAATTAGTGTGATTTCACCTTCATTTTCTCAAACTTTCCGAAAGTTTTTTAACTTTCGGAAAGTTGTATTGAGCAAGTATGTCTGAAAGAAAAATACATCGTCTTTTCTTGCATTCTCGTTTTCGGAATCTTTGGTGGGCGATAGGTTTGTTCGTACTTGGTGAGATAGCTTTGCTTATTCATCAAAGCAATCCCCATGTTAGTCTTGATGAAAAGTACAAAAATAGTATTCAACGGGCAATTCTGAATGAAATTGAAATTTTGCAAAAAGAAAGCAGAGAAGTTGAAGAACTTTTCCAAGAAAACAATGTTCGCAGTTTGATTGAAATCAAGAAAAAACATAAATATCCCAGTCTTATTTTTCGGAACGAGCAACTTGTATTTTGGTCAGACAATCGTTTTATTCCTGATTATGAGCTTATTGCAGGAAATTATACCCTCAAATATCTTGAACTCCAAAATGGCTCGTTTATATTTTTGAGGGAATTTTTCAGAACCAACGAAGACAATCGCATAGAAATTTACACGTATTTACCTTTGGAATTGCGTTATAGCCTGCAAAACAAATATCTTTCTCCGCAAAAAAATTCCGACATTTTTCCTTCTCAACAAATCGGTATTAGCCCAACTCCAACTTCTCACCAAATTTTCACTGCCGAAAATGAACTTCTTTTTTCACTTGCCTACTCAGCTCAAAAGCAACCACCTCATTTGTATTGGTTCCTAACGGCTTTACTTTGCTTTGCAGGTGCGTTTCTGATGCTTTTTATCTTTTTGCAGAAGTGGCAGAATTTCTTTTTACGCAAAAAATGTTATGAAATTTTTGTAGGTTTTTTTGTATTGTATTGGCTGATGCTTCGTTGGTTAATGCTTAAAAATCAAATTCCGTATAGTTTCTGGGAAAATGACTTGTTTAATCCACAATTATATGCTTCTTCGTTTTGGTCGCCTTCGCTAGGGGATTTGCTTATCAACTTACTTTTGTGTTTATGGGCTGTCTTTCTATTGCAAAAAAATTTCCCAAGAACCTTTATTTTTCAGAAGATTAGTGCCAAAAAATATTCTTGGAGGCAATACATTTTTTCCTACTTATTGATTTTTGCAAGCTATGTGATTTTCTACACAATTTTTAATATATTCAGCACCATTTTTACTAACTCACAATTAGTTTTAGATATTTCGCAAAATATTCGTTTTCAGCTGCCGCATTGGTCGGCTTTTAGTGTGTTTGTGGTACTTTCTGCCATATACTTTTTTCTTTTGCATCTGATAGGACGCCTCCTCATTCGCTTTCTGAACGTTAATTACCCAAAATTTACACTGATTTTTGGTTTAGCAACTCTAACACAATCATTTACAGCTTATTGGATAGGAAAGTTTGAACCTTTCCTAAGTTTGCTGAATGGTGTTTATTTACTGATTTTGTATTTTTTTCGCTTGCCTCAGTCTTTATATCGTTTTCGTAATACTTCTATTTTGTATTTGCTATTGAGTTCGGTGTGGTGTGCAGTGGCAGGAACATATGCCTTGCGTTATTTTACAAGTCAAACGCAAATTCAAGAAGCTCGGCGTTTTGCTGAAAATCTTTTGGAAGAAAAAGACTTCAAAACCGAACATATCCTTGATGACCTTGTGGAGGAAATACAATTAGATGTAGCCCTTAAAATCTTGTTCAAAAATCCTATTAGTTTGGTAGATAAAAATCTGATTGAAAAACGTATCCGAAAACAATATTTACAAAATGAATTTTTGGACTACGACACAGAAATCTTTGTATTTGATAATGCAGGCTTACCCATAAGCAAAAACACCCCGAACAACTATGCTGAATGGTTAGAACTTTATCAAAAACCTGAATTCCGTACCGAACGAGCCGACCGCTTTTTTATCAATGAAATTCAAGCAATTGAGCAAAAAATAGACCTCAATCTTTTCCGAATGTATATTGATTTTGTGGAAATTAGGCAGGCAGGACAAATTTTAGGTTATGTGATTCTTACACTCAAAAAACGAAAATCTACTTCTTTCAAGGTGTATCCAGTGCTACTACGTAATGAAAAAATTGATGAAAATAACTTTTCAGGAAATTTCTCATATGCCATCTTCAAAACTTATAACTCTCCCAACCAAAAAACCGATTTAATCTATTCACAAGGCGAATGTAATTACAACAAAAATTTCAAAGAAGGTTTATTTCGCATTCAGAAATTGTATAATCAAGGATATTCATATCAAGGTTTCAAGCATTTTGCCCTGCGAGGCGAAAAAGGTAAAATGGTAGTTATCTCTATCCCCGAATATGCTTTCAAAAATACCTTTGCCAATTTCTCACTTTTATTTTTATTGCTTATTACGCTAGTGGCTTTGGTACTTTTGGTGTACGGACTAATAAGTTATTATCAACGCAAAAAAATTACACTTGCTACACGCATTCAAATATTTTTGAATTTAGCTTTTTTCTTTCCTTTGGTAGTGTTTAGTATTACTACGTTGCAAGTGGTGAGCAAATCTTACGAAAACGATTTGAACCAAAACTTCCTGCAAAAAGCCGAAAATGCCTCAAACAGCCTTGTAAGCACTATGCAAGCTTATGCCAAACAAATGAAAACTAAAAAAGAACTGCTCGATGAACTCAATAGTGTTGCTTTATATGCCCAAACGGATTTGAATTTATTCGATATACAAGGTAATTTACTGGTTACGAGCCAACCCGCTATTTATGAAAATCGTCTGCTTTCTAAAAATATTGCTCCTGAAGCCCTGTGGCAAATTATAGAACGTAAAGAACCTTTTACTATGCTTGCTGAAAGTATTGGCAATCTGGATTACAAGGCAGTATATTGGGCTATTCGTTCTTTTGAAAGTAATGAAATTTTAGCCATTCTGAATATTCCTTTTTTTGATGCCGAAGATGAAAGAGCTAAAAAACTCACAGGCATTTTCACTACTATTCTCAATATTTTCACTATCATTTTCTTAATTTTCGTGATAACTTCTTACTTTACTTCATCTATTCTCACTGAACCTTTGGCAATTATTACGCAAAAAATTCGCCGAACCACCTTACAAACCGTCAATGAACCTTTGCAGTGGGATTCTGATGATGAAATTGGTTTATTGGTGAATGAATACAACAAAATGCTCATCAAGTTAGAGGCAAGTAAGAAGGCTTTGGCTCAATCGGAAAAAGAAGCGGCTTGGCGTGAAATGGCAAAACAAGTAGCTCACGAAATTAAAAATCCACTTACGCCTATGAAACTCACTATTGAACGTCTGAAATTGCGTATTCAGCGTGATTTTCCTGCTATGAAAGAAGTAACTAATGAGGCATTAGAAACTTTGCTTACACAAATTGATTTATTGAGTCATATTGCCTCTTCGTTTTCTGCGTTTGCACGCATGAATGAACCTAAAAGTGAAGAGTTTGATGTTGCTCAAACCCTCAGGCAAACCCTTCTACTCTATGAAAGTGATGAAGAGATATTACTTACTCAACATATTGAAAAAGGCAAATTTATTGTAAAAGCAGATAGCCAACTTATGATGCAGACTTTTACTAATCTTATTCTCAATGCCAAACAAGCTGTGCCTAGCGATAGAACTCCTGAAATTTTAGTTACTCTTTACAAAACTCCTGAAAACTCGGTACGTATAGAAATTCGCGATAATGGCAGTGGTATTCCTGAGGAAGTTCAGCATAAGGTCTTTTTGCCAAATTTTAGTACGAAATTTACAGGCTCAGGGATTGGCTTGGCTCTTGCTAAAAGAAGTATTGAACACGCAGGAGGCAAAATTTGGTTTGAAACCGAAAAAGACATAGGCACTTGTTTCTATATTGAATTGCCCTTAGTTCATGAAGTAGTTTAGATTTATGCTCAATTTTGCGTAAAAAGCACAAAAGTTTAAGATTACAAGTAAAAATTAAGGTCTTGAGAAAGATTTTTCAAACTTAATTTTGAAATTTGATTTTAGAACTTTTTTGGCACTTTCAAAATTTTAGTAGTTTTAGAGCAAAATTATTACACAATGGCTTTTGCAACAAATTGGTACAAGAAAACAGGTATCCGCAGACAAGTTTTTATTATTTTTGCAGTTGTTACAGGTATTATTATGACTATTTCACTGATTGGAATTATGGGTATCAATCGGGTTGCTGAAGATGTCAATAGCCTTTATCACGACCGATTGCTACCTGCCGTAGAAATGGCTAATCTCACTGAAAAACTCTATGAAAACCGCTTACTTTTGGAAGAGTATTTGTATCTTGATGACTCACTTATGCGGAAAGGAATCCTAAGTAAGATTGAAAAAAATCATAAAATTATTGACTCAATTGCCTCTAAATACGCTGAAAGTCATTTAGCAGAAGAAGAGAACAAGTTTTTGATAACCTATCGAAAAGAGGTTTTTAAGTACAAACAATTAGAAAACGAGATTATTAAGCTATTTGCTACCAATGCCGAAGCGGCTAAAACTTTGTTTGGTACGGAAGCCTCCGAGGAATTTAAGAAAATTATTGAGCCTATTCACCGTATTACAGACGTGCAACTTAAAATAGGTGAGGAATTACGAAGGGAGTCTATTGTAGAAGCTAATAGTATTCGTTTGGCTCTGTATTTAGCTATGGGTATTGTGATTGTAGCAATTATTATTGTAGGGGCTTGGTTGGGTTTTGTATATATGATGCAATGAAAAAATATTTTGCAAATATCATTCAAGCCGTAAAAACTACTTGGAAAGGCTTTACCATTACTTTTAGGCATTTTTGTAAGGCTTTCAGCAGGCAAAAACCTGTTTTTGTTGCCGAAAGCCATTATTTTGAGCAAAATACAGGAAAAGTAACCTTGCAATACCCCAAAGAAAAATTGCCTACCCCTGAAATTGGTCGCTACAAGCTACACAATGAAATTGATGATTGCATTGTTTGTGATAAGTGTGCTAAAATTTGCCCTGTAAATTGTATTGAAATTGAAGCTATCAAAGCAACTCAAGAGTTTGGCAAAACCTCTGATGGCACCAGCAAACGCATCTACGCCGCTAAGTTTGATATTGACATGGCAAAATGTTGTTTTTGTGGGCTTTGCACCACCGTTTGCCCTACGGAGTGCTTGATTATGACAGATGAATACGACTACGCTGTAACAGATATCTCTTTACACAATTTTCATTTTGCCAATATGAGCGAAGCTGAAATAGCCGAGAAAAAAGCCCTTTACGAGCAGTATCTCAAAGAAAAAGAAGAAGCTAAAAAGCAGACAAACAAAGAAGTGGCAGACGCAGAAACACCAAAATCTGAAAATGAACTAAATACAGAAGTAAAACCCAAAATTACTTTCAAACCAAAATTCAAGCCCAAAAGTTAATAGAATAAAAATCGGCTTTTTATTTTTGCCACTCCAAACATATTTGCTAATATTGAAGTTGAAATGTTTGGGCTTTGGAGCTTGAAGTTATAGGGTCTGAAGTCCTAAATTCTAACACTGAAATTACCTAAAATATCTTGTGTCTTGTGTCTAACATCTTGTATCTAATGTCTAAAATCTAAAAATATGGCAAACATAGTTCCTGTGGAAAAAGACCCTCAAATTTTGGATAAAATTGGCTACAAAAGCACCAAAATTGAGGATGCTATGTATATGAATGAGCTAACTACGCTCAATTTGGGTCCTACACATCCTGCTACGCATGGGATTTTTCAGAATGTACTACTTATGGATGGCGAGAAAATTGTAGCAGGGGAATCTACCATAGGCTATATTCATAGAGCATTTGAAAAGATTGCCGAGCAAAGACCTTTCTATCAGATTACTACGCTCACCGACAGAATGAATTATTGTTCCTCTCCCATAAACAATATGGGATGGTGGATGACCGTAGAAAAACTTTTGGGGGTGCAAGTGCCTCAAAAGGCTCAATATATGCGAGTTATCTTAATGGAATTGGCTCGCATTGCCGACCATATTATATGCAATGGCATTTTAGGCGTAGATAGCGGAGCTTTTTCAGGTTTCTTGTATCTTTTCCAATGGCGTGAGCATATCTACGATATTTTTGAAGAGGTTTGTGGGGCAAGGCTTACTACCAATATGGGTAGGATTGGCGGTTTGGAAAGAGATTTTTCAGAAAAAGCGATTGCAGGAATTAAAAAATTTCTCAAAGAGTTTCCTCCTGTACTCAAAGAATTTGAAACACTTTTCAACCGCAACCGAATTTTTATGGATAGAACCATAGGGGTAGGGGCTATTTCTGCTGAAAGAGCCTTGAACTATGGTTTTACGGGTCCGAATTTACGTGCTTGTGGTGTAGATTATGATGTACGTGTGAATGAACCTTACTCAGGCTATCAAGATTTTGAATTTGATATTCCTGTGGGTGAAAATGGTGATACTTACGACCGCTTTATGGTGCGTAATGAAGAAATGTGGCAAAGTTTGCGTATCATTCAGCAAGCCATGGATAAACTCCCCAAAGCTGAAGGCAGTTATCATGCCGATGACCCTCGTTATTATCTACCTCCCAAGCAAGAAGTCTATAAAAATATGGAGGCTTTGATTTATCACTTCAAGATTGTAATGGGTGAAATTGATGCTCCTGTGGGTGAGGTATATCATTGCGTTGAGGGTGGTAATGGCGAATTAGGATTTTATTTGATTTCTGATGGAGGTAGAACCCCTTATCGCTTGCATTTCCGCAGACCTTGTTTCATTTATTATCAGGCTTATACCGAAATGTGCAAAGGACAACAAATCTCCGATGCTATTATGATTATGAGTAGTCTGAATGTAATTGCAGGCGAATTAGATGCATAAATTTCTTGTATCAAGCCTAAAAGTATAAGCGACTTCTTTAGCTGAGCATAGAAGTCGCTTTTTTATGTGCCTTTCAAATTACAGACTACGTACTTGCCTAATAAGTTTTTAGGAAAGTCCATTAAAAAATTGCATTCTGCATAATTTTTACTAAAATTGCCCCCTAAAAGCTATTGTTATGAGATACGCACCTATTCCGCAGGCACTTTTCGTCGAAAACCGAAAAAATTTTGCCAATAAACTTTACCCTGAATCTTTGGCAGTATTTCATTCCAACGACATCATGCCTACCAATGCCGATGGAACTATGCCATTTCGCCAAAATAGCGACCTTTTTTATCTCACAGGCATTGACCAAGAAGATACTATCCTGATTATTTGCCCCGATGCTCGTGATAAAAAAATGCGTGAGATTCTTTTCATCAAAGAAACTAATGAACATATTGCTATTTGGGAAGGAAAAAAGCTCTCCAAAGAAGAGGCTCGCGAAATTTCAGGAATTCAGAATGTAATGTGGCTAAGTGAATTTGAAAAAACATTTAACTTGCTAGCTTTGGAGTCTGAGAACATCTATCTGAATACCAATGAACATACCCGAGCTGTCATTCAGGTAGAAACCCGCGATGCTCGCTTTATTAAATATTGCAAAGAAAAATTTCCCTTGCACAATTACAAACGTATAGCCCCCATTATGCATCGTTTGCGAGCTATTAAATCTTCTTGGGAGATTTTTTTAATTAAGAAGGCTTGTCAGATTACGGAAAAAGGGTTTCGCAGAGTTTTAAATTTCATCAAGCCCGGTGTTTGGGAATATGAAATTGAAGCTGAATTTATTCATGAATTTATTCGTAACCGCTCCCGAGGTTTTGCCTATCAACCGATTATTGCATCAGGGAAAAATGCTTGTGTATTGCACTACAATGCCAATAACCAGCAGTGTCAAGATGGTGATTTAGTTCTTTTAGATGTTGCTGCTGAATATGCCAACTATGCTTCTGACCTTACACGTACTGTACCTGTCAATGGACGTTTTACTCCTCGCCAACGAGAAGTTTATGAAGCAGTATTGCGTGTGTTGCGAGGTGCAAAAGTAATGCTTGTGAAAGGCAATACTATGGAAAAATATCTCAAAGAAGTTGGTAAAATGATGGAAAGTGAATTGATTGGTTTAGGTTTGCTCAAAAAGCACGAAGTAGAATCACAAGACCCTGAAAATCCGTTGTACAAGAAATATTTTATGCATGGCATTTCACATTATTTGGGTTTGGATGTGCATGATGTAGGTAGCAAACATCGCATTTTTGATGCGGGTATGGTATTCACTTGCGAACCAGGTATTTACATTCCTGAGGAAGGTATTGGAGTTCGTTTGGAAAACGATATTCTTATCACCGAAGACGGCAATATTGACCTAATGGAAAGTATCCCTATTGAGCCTGATGAAATTGAAGAACTTATGAATCAAAAGGGGTAATCCAAAGATTACCCCAATTTTTAAGATTGCTTCCACTTGATAGTACAACCTATTGCTTTTACTTGGGCTTTGCTTACTTTTTTGCCTGCAAGTAAGTTATCTACGGCTTGCTCAACGTAACGCTCTTTTACTTGTGAAGCATCTTTGGCGTTATCGTCAATTGCTCCAATATAACGTACAATGAAATCCTTGCCTTGCTTTTCTAATACGAATACGTGAGGTGTATTAGTTGCACCGTAGGTTTTAGCAATTTCTTGGGTCTCGTCTATTAAGTATGGGAATGTGAAACCTTTTTCTTTGGCTCTTTCAATCATTTTTTCAAAGCTATCATCGGGTACGCGTGCAGGGTCATTGGGGTTGATAGCCACCACAGGATAACCTTTGGGCTTATACTTAGCGTCCAAAGCAATGATTCTGTCCTCGTACATTTTAGAAAAAGGACAATGATTGCAGGTAAAAATCACAATAGCTCCTTTGGTAGCTTCGGGAAGTGTTGCCAAAGAAACCATTTTTCCATCAATGTTTTTAAGACTAAAATCCCGAGCTTTATCACCGGGCTTGTAGCCATCGCCAGCAGGTTTGTTACTTACAAATATTACTGCCAGCACAAACAACAAAACAGAAACGAAAAATTTATTCATAGAACTTTGTATTTTAGGGTTTTAGATTAAAAAATTGATGTTTGTAAAGTTCATAAGCTATTTCAAAAGGGAAGAAATATGTTTTTCTAACTGCTCCCAAGTGAGTTCTTCATTGATAAAAATGCGTTTTTTGCCTTTTTGAACAATCGTCATGGGGATAGCCCCTTGCCAACGGGGTTCTACGTCATCAATCCACGTATTGTATTTAGTTTCGTCTAAAAGATAACTTGAAAAGTTAATTTCTTTTTTCTGCAAGATTTTTTTGGCTTTTTCCAACTCTTCCGCAAAATCCAAACTGATAAGTACCACTTTCACCTGATTGCCAAATTTTTCAGCAGTTTGCTTGAAAATAGGTAATTCCTTTACGCAAGGGGCACACCACGAAGCCCAAAAGTTATACACATAAACCTGATTTTCATTGGGCTTTAATAATTCCAAAAGTTCTTTTTTCTTGATAATTTGAACATTTTGAGCCAAAAGCAAAGACATACTCAAAAAAAATCCTCCACAAAACAATAACTTTTTCATAAAAATTGTTGTAATGATGATGTTGTTTGTTAAAAAACGTTTTATTTTGCAAATTAGTGTTTCAACAAAGATTTTTTTTTAAGCACTCTTAAAAATTGTTTTGCAATGGAAACGCTACAAGAAAATTTGGTAGAAAGCCACAGCCAAATTGCTGACATAGTGGCTCGGCAGAAGGCTTTTTTCAGAACCCATAAAACACTAGATATATCTTTTCGCTTGCAGAAACTCAAAGATTTACAAAAAGCCATTCAACGCTATGAAGGAGCAATTTTTGAGGCATTAGAAAAAGATTTTCGTAAATCTACTTTTGAAACTTTTGCCACTGAAATTGCTCTCATTCTTGACGAAATCAAGATAATGTTAGAAAATGTACGTCAGTGGGCAAAACCACAACCCGTAAGAGGTTCTTGGCTGTTGTTTCCTTCGTCAAGTTATTTGTATCCTGAGCCTTATGGAACGGTGCTTGTAATTGGTGCTTGGAATTATCCATTGCAACTCACCATAGTACCTGCAGTAGGTGCGATTGCAGCAGGTAATTGCGTAATTATCAAGCCTTCGGAACTTGCCAGTCATACTTCGGCAGTTATCAAAAAGATTATTTCAGAAGTATTTGA
>JANWZC010000072.1 GCA_025054975.1 Raineya sp. | reverse complement strand
AAACTAAAAAATTAGAAAAAGAAGTTTTTGGCGATAAAAATCCATTTTTGCAGGAGAAAAATAAGTAGATTAGACCTCACCCCCCAGCCCCCTCTCCAAAGGAGAGGGGGAGTTATACACCTAAAAATCAAATATTTAGAAAAAATGAAGTATTTGTGATAGAATATTAAGTTCGTGCAATTCAGTTTTTAAGTTTGTAGTAAATATTTTTTCTTGTGTCTAATGTCTTGTATCTAAAAATCTAAACAAATGAAACCAACGCATATAGTAGCTATTATTGCGATTGCCATAGCAGTTGGGGTACTTGTAACCTCAATGGGTGAAGCTGCGGAGTATGTAGATTTTGCGGTTGCTCAAGAAATGTATGCCAAAGGCAAGGATAAAGCCTTGCATATTGTTGGCACTTTACCGAAAGACTCAAAAGGTAAAGTGGTAGGCATGGAGTATGAGCCTCGTTTGAATCCTAATTTGTTTATATTTGAGATGATTGATAATAAGGGGTTTCGGGAAAAAGTGTATTACAACGATGCTAAACCCCAAGATTTTGAGCGTTCTGAGCAAATTGTAATTATTGGCTCGTACAACAAAGAAAAAAAATTCATTGCCGATAAAATTTTGATGAAATGTCCTTCTAAATACGAAGGCGAACAGAAAAAAATTTAATTCTCACAAAAGTACCCTGAACATAACCGAAAGGTACTTTTAGCTATGCTAAAAGCAGAAATGAAGCAAAGAAATTCATCAAAAGTATCTACTTTTTCAAAAAACTTACAATGAAACACCTTATTTTTTATTTATGTTTTTTAGTTTTTTCTTGGGCAAAGGCTCAAATTCGTGAAGAGGCACAAGTGAGAATGGAATTTACCGAAGAGCAATCACTTATAGATACAAAAAAAAATACAGCAACCTCTCATAAAAATATTCCTGCTACTCAACCTATTTCTAACTTTCAGCAGAAAAAAGAGAAACTTGTTGTTTTGCCTGTTTCTCCTGCTTTTTCAAACAAGAGAGTAAAGAAAAACCTAAAATTTGCTCAAAACAGCCTTCAAATTACGGATAGTTTGCCTCAACGAAAGTCCTTTTTTTCTCGTTTGGGGTGCTTTTTGAAAGAACCTTTGGAACTGATTGCTTTGGGAGTAGAACTTTTTGAACTCACCAAACCTCCTAAAAATGCTTTTGGGATAGTCCTGTACGTGATTTATATTGTACCGCTTTTTGCTATTATTACGGCGTTTATTTTAGGTGGTGTAGCAGGACTTGCCACTTTCATTCTGATTAGTGGAGCAATTAGTTTCTTGATTTACTGGGGTATTTTAGCACTTATGGGGATTTCTTTGGCAGGAGCATTTATTTTTTGGGGCTTGCTGATAGCTTTTGTGGTGGGACTTATCATTTATTTACTGCTCATTCGTTTATGTTAGAAAATATTTCTGCTTGTCCAATTTGTGAAAATCATCAATTCTCATCTTTCCTTACCTGCAAAGACTATACCGTGAGCGGTGAGGAATTTCATTTGCAAAAATGTTTGAATTGTGGCTTCATATTTACTTCACCTCGTCCTTCTTCCGATGTGCTTGGCAATTACTACAAATCCGAAAATTATATTTCACACTCCGATACGCAAAAAGGACTTATCAATAAATTGTATCACTTGGCACGGAAAATAGCTTTGCAACGTAAGTTAAAATTAGTACAACGTATCAATCATTTTCGGAAAGGTACAATTTTAGATTTTGGTTGCGGGACGGGGTATTTCTTGAAAACCTGTCTGCAAGCAGGCTGGCAAGCCGAAGGTATTGAGCCTGATGAAAATGCTCGTCAATTTGCTTCAAATTATACAGGTAAGCAGATTTTTAGTTCATTGCAAGAAATATACTCAAAAAAATTTAGCTTTACACTCTCCTCCTTTCAAGGAAGGTATGAGGGTGGTTCTAATGATTTTTCTATGCAAAATCATAACATTATAGATAATAAATTTGACATAATCACGCTTTGGCACGTTTTAGAGCATATTCCCAGTTTGAACGAAACTCTTTCAGAGTTAAAAAATTTACTCAATCCACAAGGAAAATTAGTCATAGCGGTACCCAATCGAGAAAGTTGGGATGCACAAGTTTTTCAGCAGTTTTGGGCGGCGTATGACGTACCACGCCACCTGTGGCATTTTAGCAAAAAAGATATGAAAGCACTCTGCCACAAACATAACTTAAAGATTTTGGAAATTTTACCTATGCCTTTTGATGCCTACTACATCAGTTTGATGAGCAGTAAGTATCAAACAGGTAAAATTCAGATTTTGAAGGGTTTTTGGCAAGGTTTCCTTTCCAATCTCAAAGCAGGCAAACAAAATACTTCCAGCCTCATTTATGTAGCAAAAGCAGATGAATAAAACCCAAAATCATCTTTCTGACGGGCTAACACCCAAGTTGAATGGAGGCAAATCCATTTATGGTTTTGTAGGTAAAATTAGGAAAGTTCTGAAAATAGTGCAATATTTGTGAGCCAAAATAGATGAGGTGTTAATTCAAAAGGAATGGGAGCTATTGAGTATAATGAACAGCCTGTTTGAAGAATAACGATTGGGTGATGTTACGATTAGGTTGTGATGTGAAAAGGAGTAGTTTAGGTTTTATTGAAAAAATAGTTTGGAATTATTGGAAGTGATACGAATATGGAATTAGCAAGTAAGAAGTCAATGAAAAAATACGAAATTTTAGGCAATAATGATACTCGCTCTGGTTTTGGAGCAGGTCTTTTAGAAATTGGTAAGCAAAATACAGAGGTAGTAGCTCTTTGTGCCGACCTCACAGGCTCACTCAAAATGGATGCCTTTCAAAAGCAATTCCCTGAACGCTTTTTCCAAGTTGGCATTGCTGAAGCGAATATGATGGGTATTGCCGCAGGATTGGCTATTAGTGGGAAAATACCTTATACAGGCACATTCGCTAACTTTTCCACAGGTAGAGTGTATGACCAAATTCGGCAGTCCATTGCTTATTCGCACAAAAATGTAAAGATTTGTGCCTCACATGCAGGCATAACATTAGGCGAAGATGGAGCTACTCACCAAATTTTAGAAGATATAGGCATGATGAGAATGCTTCCTGGCATGGTAGTTATCAATCCTTGCGACTACAACCAAACCAAAGCCGCAACTATTGCCATTGCCGAACATTATGGACCAGTGTATTTACGCTTTGGCAGACCCAAAGTGCCTATTTTTATTCCTGAAAATATGCCTTTTCAGATTGGTAAAGCCTTGCTCTTGCAAGAAGGTACAGATGTAACCATTTTTGCCACAGGACATTTAGTTTGGAAATCTTTGCAAGCCTTAGAGATTTTGGCTCAAAAAGGTATCAGTGCAGAACTTATCAATATCCATACTATAAAACCCTTAGACGAAGAAGCTATTTTAGATTCGGTTTCCAAAACTCGTTGTGTAGTTACGGCTGAGGAACATCAACGTTTTGGGGGCTTGGGTAGTGCTATTGCAGAACTTTTAAGTCAAAAAATGCCTGTTCCCCAAGAGTTTGTGGCTGTTAATGATAGTTTTGGTGAGAGTGGCACTCCCGATGAATTGATGAAAAAATATGGCTTGGATACTACTCACGTAGTGCAAGCAGTAGAGAAAGTTTTACAACGTAAAAAGTAAAACTTTAACGTTGGATTATAGGAAAAAGAGGATACTAAAAACTTGGTTTTATGCTCTCTTTGGGCATTTCGGCTTTACTCAAAGACTAACCCTTTGTTCATTGAGGAGAGTTTGTCTTATTGAAATCCTTTTCTCGTATGATTTCACACCCAAAATAAATCACCTGCGATTTGGTCGGCAAAGAATTTACCTTCAGTAGTAAGACCTATTTTCTCGTGGTTTTCCCAAAGCCAATCCATTTGCACAAATTTTTGCAATTTTTCCTGATTTTCTACGAAAAAATAGGGGTGCAATGCTAAAATCTTGCTTTTTTCTGCTCCCCATTGAGTTCGCAAACTTGTAAGCAAATATTCGTTGAGCTTATCTTGTGGAGAAAGTTTTTCAATAGTAGCAGGAACTTTACCCCTCAGAATTTCTGAAATATAGCGTTTATTATCAGCAATATTGAATTGCCTACTTTCACCATTATACGAGTGAGCCGAAGCCCCAATGCCTAAATATTCACTTCCAAGCCAATAATTTGTATTATGCTGTGAATAGTAACCTTTTTGAGCAAAATTAGAAATCTCGTAATGTTCAAAACCTGCTTGGGTAAGCATATTGATAAGAATTTGCATTTGCTCACGAGCAAAATTTTCATCTATTGGAGCCATTTTCCGTTTTTCTACCTTTTTACCAAAGACGGTTCGAGGTTCAATTGTGAGGCAATAAGCTGAGATGTGTGGTACGTTCAAAGATAAGGCTTTTTGTAGATCTTTTTCCCAAATTTGGTGGCTTTCGGCAGGAATAGCATACATCAAGTCAATGGTAATGTTAGTAAAACCTACATCTTGGGCAAGTTTTACGCAATTTTCAGCTTGGATAGCACTATGAGAACGATGTAAGAAAATTAAATGTGGTTCGTGAAAACTCTGTATGCCAATGCTTAATCTATTGATACCCAATTTTTGAAAAACTTGTAATTTCTTGCGATTTAAATCATCAGGATTGGCTTCTAAGGTAATTTCGGTTTGAGGAGAGAGTGTAAAATGAAATTGAATTGCTTTGAAAATCTGTTCTAAATCGGCTTCATCAAGCAGAGAAGGCGTTCCTCCACCAAAATACACAGATCGTAAGGTTTTATTTTGAAGATAATCTTTTTGCAGAGCTATTTCCATGCAAATTGCTCGCAGCATTTCACTTTTTTGAGTGATTTGCGTAGAAAAGTGAAAATCGCAATAATGGCAAGCCTGTTTGCAAAAAGGGATATGTATGTACAAAGCCGACATAAATACAAAAGGTCTGAACTTGTCTATATACCAAAAATATTGTATGACAAGGAAATAAGAAACTGCTCAAAGAAGAATATTTTGTCATTTACAGAGCAAAAAATTTTCCAAAACGAACATTGCGGGTAAAGATACGATAAAAAACGTATTTTACTTTCTGGAAAAATACAAATCAGATGAAAAACTAAAAATATTAGATAAGTTTATTGTGGCGAGAGCAGAATTTCAATAGTCATCTTTGTCATCTACATCATCAAGTAAGAAGTTTTTGGTGCGGTCAATAATTTTATTCAAAAATCCTGAAAAAGAATTACCTTTTTTCACTTTATCTTGGTTGAGACTATCAGTAGAAGTGCTTGTATGACTTTGGATATTATTACTTTGAGGTAATAAATCTCTATCGTCCAGAGAGCGAAAACCTGCTAAAGCCAAGCCTATGGCTGTTGCATACGAAGGCTGATTGACTAAATTGATGTTAGTGGGTGTAAGATATTCGGTAGGATGCCCGATGCGAACAGGCAAGCCTGTATGCAGTTCAAAAAGTTCCTTGATACCATCCAAAAGCGAACCTCCTCCTGTAAGCACAATGCCCTGTGAAAGACTATCGTGGCAACCTGAACGTACAATTTCACGATAAACCTCTTCAATAATTTCGGTCATTCGGGCTTCAATGATTTTAGCGAGATTTTTCAAGGAAATCTCACGAGCAGGACGATTACGTAAGCCAGGAATAGCTACTACTTCCATACTACTTGCGTGTTCGGCAATGGCTTTGCCAAAACGAACTTTCAACAATTCGGCTTGGTTTTCCATAATCATACAGCCTTGCTTGATATCGGAAGTAATCACTTTACCACCGAAAGGAATAACCGCTGTATGCCGCAAGATATTATCATAAAAAACTGCCAAATCTGTTGTTCCGCCACCTATATCCACCAAAGCAACTCCTTCTTTGCGTTCTTCGGGGGTAAGGCAAGCCAGACTAGATGCAATCGGCTCTAAAATCAAATCTTGAATGGTGAGTCCTGCTTTTTTGATACATTTCTTGATGTTATCTAAGGACGTAGTTTGAGCAGTAATAATATGAAAATTAGCCTCTAACTTTACACCTGCCATACCCACAGGGTCAATGATGTCAGTTTCATTATCTACAATAAAATCTTGGGGCATTACGTGCAAAATCTGCGACCCTGCTGCTACGGGGGTTTTGTACATATCATTGATGAGCCGCATTACATCGGCATTAGAAATTTCGTCTTCGGTGGAATGTCGGGTAATGCTTCCTTTCTGCGTAAAAGTACGAATATGTTGCCCTGCAATGCCTACATTCACTAATTCTATGCGAATATTAGACATCTGTGAGGCTTTAGCAATGGCTGTACGGATAGCTTCAACGGTTTTTTCAATATTCGAAATAACTCCTCTAATCACTCCTTCCGATTCAGCTCTACCAAATCCTAAGATTTCAATTCTATCTTTATAGAATAGATCTTGGCGAGCTACAATAGCACAAACTTTCGTGCTACCAATATCTAAACCGACAACGATTTTATCTTTTTGCATATTCACAAACAACCTGTTGATGATATTTTAAGCTAATTTTTTCATAAGCATTCCAACCCTTACGAGGCAAAATATAACGACATACAATTTCTAATTTTCGCAATTTTGCCTCCCAGTTTTCTATATCTCCAAAATCTATTTCTGACTCTGAAAGCTGCAAATATACCTTCAAATCCTGACGCACCTTTGCAATCTGTGCAACATGAGAACGAAAAAATGAACTTGATGTAATTTTTCGTAGCAAAGCTAACAATTTTTTATCATTTTCATTATTTTCAAAGTCAAAATTTACTTCATCTGTGCTAAAAATCAAGCAATGTGGCGTAAATTTTTTAGAAAAAGGAATTTTTTTACCTTTGCTATCCAAGTAAAAGTTTTCTTGCTTACTCCACACACGCACCACAGGTTTGACTAATCGCACCCAAACAGCAAGTTCTCCATTGAGTTTTTTGCTAATAACACAGTTTTCTATGAAAGCATTGGCTTTCAATCTTTTTTCCAAGTGCCTTGTATTGATGAATTTGTAAGGTGTATTCAGTAAAAACTCACGGCTATTGCTATCCAAGAGGCTTTGAATGTCTTTCTCATCTAAAAAAAGATTGCCTCCATTATCATCTATGGTTATGGATAATTTTCGGCAAATCTGATTTTCGTAATAACTGCTTGAAGTTCCTAACAATACAAAAATGCCAATTATGCTCAAAAGCCATTTCAAACGCCTGCTAATACGCAATTTCATTGTTTTGCTTGCTATAATTGCAAATTTACGATTTTGTCGCAATAAACAAATTTTTTAGGCTTTTTTTATTTTTTACTTTGTGCTATTGCCTAAATTTGCCCAAAATATGCAATGCAGATGGAATTGGCAGACAAATTACGCCAAAAAATTGATAACAAAACCAAACCTTTGGGGGCATTAGGCAAATTAGAAAAACTGGCTTTTCAGGTGGGTAGAGTGCAAAATACTCTTTCTCCTACGCTTCAAAATCCTACAATTGTAGTATTTGCAGGAGACCACGGTATAGCCCAAGCAGGGGTAAGTGCGTATCCGCAAGAAGTTACCTATCAAATGGTTTTGAACTTTTTACGAGGAGGTGCCGCAATCAATGTTTTTTGCAGGCAAAATCATTTGGCTTTGCACATAGTAGATGCTGGGGTAAAACAAGATTTTCAGCCACAAAACAACTTGATAATTGCCAAAGCAGGCTATGGCACAAGAAATTTTTTGCACAAAAAAGCAATGAGCAAGCAAGAATTAGATTTTTGCTTGGCAAAAGGAGCAGAAATTGTCAAAAAAATTGCTGAAAATGGCTGTAATGTAATAGGTTTTGGAGAGATGGGGATTGGCAATACATCTGCGGCAAGCATGTTGATGAGTTATTTGTGCAATTTGCCTCTTGAAAAATGTGTAGGTAAAGGTACAGGTGTAAGTGAAGAGAGGTTTTTGCAAAAAATTCAGGTTTTACAAAAAGCTCAAAATTTGCACCAAAATCTTTCTGAACCTTTGGATATTTTGCAAACTTTTGCAGGCTTTGAAATGGTGCAGATGTGTGGGGCAATGTTAGAGGCATACAGGCAAAATATGCTTATTTTGGTAGATGGCTTTATTGCAACGAGCGTATTTTTGGTAGCAAAGTTTTTAGAACCCACTATTCAGCAAAATGCAATTTTTTGTCATCAAAGCAGTGAAGCAGGGCATAAATTGATGTTAGATTTCTTACAAGCAGAACCTCTTTTGCATTTAGACATGCGTTTAGGTGAAGGAACAGGCTGTGCAGTGGCTTTTCCGATAATTCAAAGTGCTGTAAATTTTCTGAATGAAATGGCAAGTTTTGAAAGTGCAGGCGTAAGCAAACAAGAAGCATGAAAGAACAAATCAAAATTTTTTGGGTAGCCTTGATGTTCTACACGCGTATTCCTTGCCCCAAGCACACCGAACACACCCCCGAGTATCTGAATAAGGCTACTCGTTTTTTCCCACTGATAGGCTGGATTGTAGGTAGTATTTCGTTTGTAGTTTTTTGGTTGAGTTATCAAGTTTTTGATGAAAATATTGCAGTGGTATTTTCTTTGTCAGCAGGAGTGCTTGTTACGGGAGCTTTCCATGAAGATGGCTTTGCCGACACTTTTGACGGCTTTGGTGGCGGCTGGACAAAAACAAAAATCTTGGAAATTATGAAAGATAGTCGTATTGGCACGTATGGAGTGATTGCTCTGATTTTTTTGTTCTTGTTGAAATTTTTAGCATTGCAAAGCATTTTTACGAAAGCAAATAATATTTGGCTTGTTTTACTTGTTTTTGTAGCATATCATTCGTTGGCTCGCATGACTGCCGCAAATATTATTTTTGTCTCACAATATGCTCGCGATGACGAAAAAAGCAAAGTCAAACCCATTGCTCAAAGTTATGGAAATGCCGAAATAATAGGCGTTTATGTATTTGGCTTATTTCCTTTGGCTATTTTGAGTCTGATAAATGTGGTTTTCGTGGCTGTACTTATTCTTTTGGTAGGGCTTTTTGCTTTTGCCAAACGTTATTTTGAAAAATGGATAGGTGGTTACACAGGTGATTGTTTAGGAGCAGTAGAGCAAATAGCTGAATGTTTGTGCTTATTGTTTTTTGCGAGTATATGGAGGTTTATGTAATCCGTCATACGGCGGTTGCTGTTGAAAACGGAATATGCTATGGGCAATTGGAAGTTCCTTTGGCTGAAAGTTTTGAGCAGGAAGCTGAAAAATTAAAATCTGAGTTGCCTACAAGTTTTGAGGCAGTGTATTGCAGTCCTTTGCAAAGATGTAAGGTTTTGGCAGAAAAATTAGGATTGGCAAATATTTTTTACGAAAAAGCCTTAATGGAAATGAATTTTGGCGAGTGGGAGGGTAAATTTTGGAATGAAATCAATCCGCAGGATTTAGCAAAATGGATGACTGATTTTGTGCATATTCCTGCACCAAAAGGTGAAAATTTGAGCCTTTTGTACGCACGCTTGCGTGATTTTATGGATAACTTGCGGCAAAAAACTTACAAAAACGTTTTACTTATCACTCATGCAGGCGTAATAAGGGCTTTGTGGGCTTACCTTTTGGAAATCCCTTTGCAACATGTTTTCAAAATTCCTGTGAGTTATGGCGAGATATTGGGCTTTCATCTCGGCACAAGTCCTCAAAATGATTGGATTTTTCGGTTGAAGTGAAAAGTAGTTTTGTAAGAAAAATTATCAAAACAATTTGTCGGTCGTTGAATGTAACTTAATTTGCTTATTGAGATTTGGTAATGCTTGACAAAAAGTTGGAGTAGGTTCAATGGCTAAAAAGGGTAGAACAAATGTTTTTGAGTATAACACTTTTCAGCCTTCTTAGCAAATAACTTAACCTCAAATTCAGATTTCAAGTGAAAATCCTAATTTTTTGAACTCTCCTTTTGCTTACTTAAAAGTTTTTGTAACTTCGCAAAATCTTTACTTATCAAGTTCTCTTAAAAAACTTGATTATCATTTTCTTGATTTTATTTGCAAAATTGAAGAGGTATTGGTTAAGCGTATTTTCAAGATTAGAGCTACGTTACTTGACACTATTTTTCATTTATTTTTGAATGAAAATTTTCACGAAAAATTACTTCAAATTAAACTTTTCATAAGCAGATGAACTCATTAGAACTTGTAAATCAGGTATTAGCGGAAGTTGAAAATTTTGTAATTGATAGTCCGAAGGCGTTAGAGGAATTTCGTTTGCAATTTTTGGCGAAGAAAGGGAAAATTCCTGCCCTAATAGAAGAAATCAAGAACATTCCTCCTGCGGAGCGAAAAAATTATGGTATGGCGGTCAATGCGTTAAAGCAAAAAGCAGAAGCCATTTTCAAAGAAAAACAAGAGGCTTTTGCGAGTGCTGCTGTGGCTGTACAAGCTCCTATTGACCTAACTTTGCCTGCCGAGCCATATCAGTTAGGAGCTATGCACCCACTTACAATTGTAAAAAATCGCATTGTAGAAATTTTTGAGCGAATGGGCTTTAATCAGTCGGAGGGGGGAGAAATTGAAGATGACTTTCATAACTTCACAGGACTAAATTTCCCTGAAAATCATCCTGCTCGGGAAATGCAAGATACCTTTTTCATTGAAAAAAGTCCTGATATTCTCTTACGCACTCACACTTCTTCGGTGCAGATACGCGTAATGCGTTCTCAGAAGCCTCCTTTGCGAACTTTTTCCATTGGGCGTGTGTATCGCAATGAAGCCATTTCTGCAAGGGCTCACTGCATTTTTCATCAAATAGAGGGCTTCTTTATTGATGAAAATGTAAGTTTTGCAGATTTGAAGCAGACTTTATATCATTTTGTCAGGGAGATGTTTGGCAAAGAAACACAAATTCGTTTTCGTCCTTCTTTTTTTCCTTTTACCGAACCCAGTGCCGAAATTGATATTTCTTGCCTGATTTGCAAAGGTAAAGGTTGTAATGTATGCAAACATACAGGTTGGGTAGAAATTGGCGGTTCGGGCATGATACACCCCAACGTATTTACTAATTGTGGCATAGATAGCGAAAAATATACAGGCTTTGCTTTTGGGATGGGCTTAGAGCGTATCACCATGCTCAAATATCAAATCAAAGATTTACGCCTTTTTACCGAAAATGACTTACGATTTTTAAGGCAATTTGTATAGGCATTGAATTGCTACCATTTATGCTGAAAAAATTTGGGTAGTGCGTAGTACTTCAAAATGGATGATAGTTGCTATTTTGAAACAGCCTTTCATCTCAAAGATTTTTTATTTGAAACACAAAGAACACAAAGTTGGATTACAAGGCTTATAAAGTTTTGAGTCCTTGTGCGACTTTGTGAACTTTGTGTTTGAAGTTTTTTACAACTTTTTTCAACACAACAAATCTAAACTATTTTTATTATAATGTTTCTCACCACTGCCCAAGTTTTATCTATAAAACAAAAACCCATTCGTACCTACTCCTGCGGTAACTTCACGTATCAAGTTTCCTGATGCTGAAAACTGACGTACTCGGCTGGCTTGTGTAAAAACGTTTTCTCCTACGAAAACCTCTTGCGTAAATGGATTCACCCCCAAACCATACAAACTGAAAGTATTATCTACAAATTCAAAAACGTTGTTGGTATCGGTATTTACGGCAATAACCTTTTTGCCTGAAAGCACAAAAATTCTATCGGGGGCAGTAGCAATTTTAGAATTGAAAGCCTCACAAGGTACATTATTGATAGTAGTTTCTACTTGGTCGGTGTTGGGGTTGATTTTTACCAAAGTTCCTTTGTGGTTGATGAAATTGTTGAAATCAGGGTTGCTGTTGCAAATTACCCATATTTTGCCCAAAGCATCTACTACCAATTTATCAGGTTGGTTGGCAACGGTAATGCTTCCCGCAGGATTTCCTGATGAGTCAAAAATAAGGATTTTGTTGGAATTATTATCTGCAACGTAAAACTTGTTATTAGTAGCCACAATACCTTGTGGGCGAACACCATTAAGTTGAATCTTACGAACAAAAGTTCGGGTACGTAAATTGATTTCTGTCAAGAAGCCTTTGGGGTTAGGTCCGAAAGCATCGGCAATAGGTCCCCAGTTGGTTACTAAACCTCTATCGCCTATGCTCGCAAATGCCTGAGGATTTTCTACGGCATTATTTCCCTGAATAACCGCAACAGCTTTGAGTGTATCGGCATCGCAAATAATGACTTTATCTTGGGCATTAGTTACAATCGCTAATTTATCGGCGTTGTTTGTGAAAAAGCCCAAAGAATAACCCCTCACAGATTGGATAATTCCACCAATGCTGTTACCGTTGTTTTCGGCTTCAAAGATACCATTTTGCACGGTACCATCCTCTTTCATAAAGCTCAAAGAGCCATTACCTTGTGAAAAATTACCCTCATTGATAATGAGCGTACCTCTACCATATTTGCCCGAAGAAGGTTGAGGGTCAGAAGTGTTACAGGCGGTTAGTAGCGAACTTGCTACCAATGCTACGCCAATCAATCGGAAAACTTTTTTCATAACAATCGGATTTTTAGGTTAAACAACGGAAATTGGTTTTTTATTTTCATCTATGGCAACAAAAGTGAAAATACCTTTAATAGCTTGCTCACGCTTGTTTTCGTACATTTCTTCTTTGAAAACTTCTACTTCTACATCTAAACTGGTTTTCCCAATTCGTACGACTCTGCCTATCACCTCAATAATTGTATCGGCAGGAATAGGTTT
>JANWZC010000071.1 GCA_025054975.1 Raineya sp. | reverse complement strand
AACTCGTACTTTTAGAAAAAGAAATCCAAAAATATACTCTACAAGACATCCCTGCCTTCTTGCTTTGGGAAGCTAAACGCAAAGGTTACGCTGACCGACAAATTGCTCATCTGCTTCGCTGTTTGGAAAGTGAAGTCTATAAAAAACGTAAAGAATTTGGCATTGAGCGTACCTATAATATGGTAGATACTTGTGCCGCTGAATTTGAGGCGGTTACTCCCTATTATTACTCTACTTTCAACGGAATACCTAACCAAGAAAGTAGTAAAATAGCAGTTTCCAACAAGCCCAAAGTAGTAATTTTAGGCTCTGGACCTAACAGAATTGGACAAGGGATTGAATTTGATTATTCGTGTGTGCATGGAGTACTTGCGGCAAAAGAATGTGGTTATGAAACTATTATGATAAACTGCAATCCTGAAACCGTCTCCACAGATTTTGATATTGCCGATAAACTTTATTTTGAACCCGTTTTTTGGGAACATATTTACGACATTATTCAAAAGGAACAACCCGAAGGCGTAATCGTACAATTAGGCGGACAAACTGCTCTCAAACTTGCCGAAAAACTCAATCGTTATGGTATCAAAATTATTGGTACGAGCTACGAGTCTTTGGATATTGCCGAAGATAGAGGCAAATTTTCTAATTTGCTCAAAGAATTAGGCATACCTTATCCACTTTTTGGGGTCATTGAGGATGCCGATAGTGCCGTAGAACTTGCCAAAGAGTTAGGATTTCCGCTTTTGGTGCGTCCCAGTTATGTACTTGGGGGGCAAAGTATGAAAATTGTTATCAATGAGCAAGAATTAGAGGAGCATGTCGTCAAAATTTTGAACGATAACCCCGATAATAAAATCTTGCTTGACCATTTCTTGGAAGGAGCTATTGAAGCCGAAGCCGATGCCATTTGCGATGGCGAAGAAGTCTATATTATTGGCATTATGGAGCATATTGAGCCTGCGGGCATACATTCAGGCGATAGCAATGCCGTACTGCCTCATTTTTCGCTCAACCCCATGATAATTGAACAAATAGAATTTTACACCAAAAAAATAGCTTTGGCTCTCAATACTATTGGGCTTATCAATGTTCAATTTGCAATCAAAGACGGCAAAGTCTATGTTATTGAAGCCAATCCTCGTGCCAGTCGTACTGTGCCGTTTATTTGCAAGGCTTATCAAGAGCCATACATCAACTATGCCGTAAAAATTATGCTTGGCAAAAACAAACTCAAAGATTTCAGTTTTAACCCCAAACGCAAAGGTTATGCTATTAAGCAGCCTGTATTTTCATTTGAAAAGTTTCCCAAAGTCAATAAAGAATTGGGTCCTGAAATGAAATCTACGGGAGAAGCTATTCTTTTCATAGAAAACCTCATGGACGATACCTTTCAAAAACTTTACGAGGAAAGAAACCTGTATTTGAGTAGATAAGCAGAAAACCAAACATTTACGCAAAAACTTGCTTTTGTGCAAGTCTTGTCCAAGCCAAAGGCAAATGCTCTAAAAGCATGGTAGGTGTAATGGCAACGGCATTATTTTTTTGTTGAGCCAAATCTCCTGCAAGTCCGTGTGCATATACACCTATGCAGAGGGCTTTTTCGGGTTCATAGCCTTGTGCCAAAAGGGCTGTGATGATGCCTGTAAGTACATCTCCCATTCCGCCTGTTGCCATAGCAGGGTTTCCTGTGGGATTAAAGAAAATTTTACCTTGTGGCGTAGCAATGCGTGAATAAGCCCCCTTGAAAAGCACAAAACAATGATACTTTTGTGCAAAATTGAGTTGTTTTTCTAATGCCTCGTGGTCATTTTGCCAAGTACCTGCCAAACGCTCAAATTCTTTGTGGTGAGGTGTAAGAATACTATTAGGAGGTAAAAACGAAAGCCAAGCAGGATTTTGAGCCAAAATATTCAAAGCATCGGCATCAAGTACCAAAGGAACTTGCACATTTTGCAAGAGATTTTTCAAAAATACTTGCGTTTCTTCATGCAACCCTATGCCACAACCTACTCCTATTGCCTTAAATGGTGAAAAATCGTGTTTATCGTTGCGGATATAATTGGGTGCAGAAGAGAGTAAAAGCATTGCTTCGGGAACAGCTGTTTGCAGGGGCGAATAATTGCAAGGAGGTGCTAAAAGTGTCAGCAGTCCTGTACCTGAAAGCAAGCAGGCTTTGGCAGCAAGAATAGATGCTCCACCTTTGCCCAAACTACCTGCCACCAGCAAACTATGTCCAAAAGTGCCTTTGTGTGCAAAAATAGGTCTGGGCAAACGCTCCTGATACCAACTTTGCACCCTGCTTTCTGAAAGCAAGAAATAATCAGAAGACATTTCTCGCTCATAATCTTTGAGCAAGCCAATATCTAGTACCACAATTTTCCCTGCAAAATTGCCTGTTTGAGGCAAAAGCATATTCAACTTGGCTTGATGAAAGGTAAGTGTGTAATCGGCTTTGAAAATAGAACTTGCCTGACTTTGAGGTGAGTCGGCATACATGCCCGAAGGTACGTCTATGGCAATTTTCAGATTAGGTAGTTGATTGATGTTGCGAATAAAATCACCTAACCACCCCTCCAAAGGACGTGAAAGCCCCACACCAAAAATAGCATCAATACAAACACTCTCCACAGGAATATGTAGGTGGTTATTTTGGGCATTTACCAAAGTAACAGAAATTTCTTTGGGTAATCTTTCGTAATTAGTCTGACAATCAAGAGAGATTTGAGAGCTATTTTCAATCCAAAAAACTTGCACATCTTTGCCCTGATTGTGCAACAACCGAGCTATTGCTAAGCCATCACCGCCGTTATTACCTCTACCTGCTAAAACGACAAAACTTTGAGCATTCAGATTTTGTGAAATCCATTGTACGCACTTACTTGCGGCGGTTTCCATTAGGTCAATGGAGGCGATAGGCTTGTGCAAAATGGTAAGTCTATCTAATTCTCGGATTTGTGAAGCAGAAAGAATTTTCATATCACTCTAAAAGATTGACCTGAAAGAAACCTTTGGGATTCCATTTAATTTCGCGGAAGGGATAGGCTTCTAATTGTTGGATTTCTTGGGCTGAAAGTTCGTTATCCAAAGCACTTGCCAATGCCGAATTATTGGCATAAGCAATATGAAAAGGTGAGGTCGGATGAACCATGTAAAACAAACTACCCCCCCAGTTATCATTTCTGTTTTGTGTGTTGTGAGCGTGATAAAAAACTCCTCTTTCTCGCTGAATATTTTTGAGCCATAAGGTTTTACTTCTATTGGATTTTACTTCAAACCATCCGTAGGTGCAAAGAGCGATATCTCCTTCGGGCATACGCCTGTGATATGCTACCGCTACATAAAGATTTTTTTGGGTACGATTGAAAAAGGTTACTCTTACACTATCTTGGCAAAAAGCCGAACCTGTTCCTAAAAACATCAAGATAAATACAAAAGCCTTCATGCTAATAGATTTTGGCAGTTTGTGCAAAGATAGTGAAATTAGGCATTTATGCCCAAATAAATTTGGTTTTAATCGGCTTTTTACAAAACCATTTTTCGTTTGGCTAAACTTTGCACAATTTTTCAGTAGATACAAGGAATGACGAATTATAGCGAAAAAATTTTCAGCCCAGAAGTCAAAATACAGACAATCGCCAATTATTGTGGCAATGAAAATTAGGGGTTGGCTTAAAATTTAAGAGAAATGTATTTAGCAATATGCATTCAGATAATCGGTAAAACTGAGATTATGTTTTTTGGCTTGCTTGCGTAAATTGATGAGTGCATAACGCATACGTCCCAAAGCTGTATTGATACTTACACAAGTTTTATCGGCAATTTCCTGAAAACTCATCTCCCCATAATGCCTCATCATAAGCACTTCTTTTTGGTTTGCAGGCAAAGTTTCAATGAGCTTGGCAAGTTTTTCATTGACTTCCTGCCTAATTTTTAATTTTTCAGCCGAATCTTCTGAAAAATTCAAATGATTACAGATTTCTTTTCGGTCTTCTACCTCTACCCAAATAGCTTTTTTAGCCCTGCGAAAATAATCTATTGCCAAATTATGAGCAATGCGACAAGCCCAAGATACAAATTTTCCTTCCTCACTATAATTGCCTTCTTGTATGTTGCTGATAATTTTCACAAAAGTATCTTGCAGAAGGTCTTCGGCTAGGTTTCTTTCTTTTACGATGTTGTAAATAGTCGCATAAATTTTACTTTTATACTTCTTCCATAGCTTGTTGAAGGCTTTTTCATCATTATTTTTAGCATAAGAAGCAAGCAAGACGCCATCGGTTAAAACAGGATTTTTCATATTTTTAAGTGTTTAATGTAAAACCTCTATGTTTTTGGCATAAGAGAGGAAAAAATCATTCCAAAAAGCAAATTTTCTTGTACCAAAACTTGAAAAAGTTGAATTTTTTATTCAGAAAGGCATTTTTTAGCAAATAAAAATTTTTTGACAAGTTAATTGAGATAGAAAATTTCGTCCGAAATCGGACATTTTTTGTACGCAAACGAACAAATCTACTGAATTCAAGTTCGGTATTGATAAAATTCATAAATTTGCACAAAAATTTTTAGAAACAACCCTTTGTAAATAATGTGGATAGAAGTTTTCAAGTCGAAAATTCATCGCGTACGCGTAACCCAAGCGGAATTGCACTATGTCGGCAGTATTACGATTGATGAGGCTTTAATGGAGGCGGCAAATATCATTGAAGGTGAAAAAGTACAAGTGGTCAATATCAACAATGGCGAACGGTTAGAAACTTATGTAATTAAAGGAGAAAGAAATTCAGGAGTAATTTGCTTAAACGGACCTGCAGCTCGCAAAGTCCAAGTAGGAGATATTATCATCATTATTGCTTACGCTTTAATGCCCTTTGAAGAAGCTAAAAAGTTCAAACCTACTATGATTTTTCCTGATGAAAATAACCGATTAGTTCCATGAAAAAAGTGCTTTTTGTTTGTTTAGGCAACATTTGTCGCTCTCCACTTGCCGAAGGGATTTTCAGAAAAATGGTTGAGGAAGCAGGTCTGCAAAATAAAATTTGGATAGACTCCGCAGGCACGTCTTCGTATCATATTGGCGAACTACCTGATTACCGTACTTGCCAGGTGGCAGAAAAAAACGGGATTATTCTTTCTCACCGAGCTAGACAAGTTCGCAAAGAAGATTTTGTAGAGTTTGACTATATTTTAGCCGCCGATAGGTCTAACCTTAAACATCTCCAAAATCTGCAAAACCAAATTCCTCACAGCAAAGCTAAACTTCACTTAATGCGAGATTGGGAAGGCAAAAATTTGGAAGTACCAGACCCCTACTACGGCACAATGAAAGATTTTGAACAAGGGTATGATTTGCTTGAAAAAACACTGAAATTATTTTTAGAGCATTTGCAAAAAGAATTGAACCAAACTTACATTGTAGAAGTAGAAAAATCAAATTGCTAAAACTTATAATCTTGTGTCTCATGTCGTATGTTTAACGTCTCGTGTCTCAAACTTTTGTATTTGGAAATTGTTTTACACGCAAACATAATTGGTACTTATGGATATACGTTTAGATAGCATTGAAGAGGCATTAGAAGATTTACGTCAGGGCAAGATAGTGATTGTAGTTGATGATGAAAATCGTGAAAATGAAGGAGATTTTATTTGTGCCGCAGAAGTTATTACTCCTGAAATTGTGAATTTTATGATTAAGGAGGCTCGTGGTTATTTATGCGTAGCCCTGACCGAAAAAAGATGTGCAGAACTGAAATTAGATTTAATGGTAGGACAAAATACAGACCCACACAAAACTGCTTTCACGGTTACGGTAGATTTGCTGGGGCATGGTAACACAACAGGTATTTCGGCACAAGATAGAGCCAGAACCATTAAGGCTTTAGTTGATGAAAATACTAAACCCGAAGATTTAGGCAGACCAGGACACATTAACCCTCTGAAAGCTCGTGAAGGAGGCGTTTTACGGCGAGCAGGGCATACCGAAGCGGCGGTAGATTTAGCTCGTTTGGCAGGATTTAAGCCTGCTGGCGTACTCATTGAAGTAATGAACGAAGATGGTTCTATGGCACGCCTGCCTGAGCTTCGTAAAATTGCTGATAAGTTTGGCTTGAAACTTATCTCTATTGCTGACCTTATCGCTTATCGTTTGAAATATGATAGTCTTATTCATTGCGAAATAGGCGTGCAACTACCTTCTATTTGGGGTAACTTTGATTTACTTGCCTACCGACAAATTGATACCGATGAAATTCATTTCGCTCTTATAAAAGGTTCTTGGCAAAAAGATGAACCTGTACTTGTGCGAGTTCATTCTTCTTGTGTTACGGGTGATATTTTTGGTTCTTGCCGCTGCGATTGCGGTCCTCAACTTCATACCGCTATGCAAATGATTGAAAAGGCAGGTAAAGGAGTTGTACTATATATGAATCAAGAAGGAAGAGGTATCGGAATTATCAATAAACTGAAAGCCTATAAATTGCAAGAACAAGGTTTGGATACTGTGCAAGCTAATTTAGCTTTGGGTTTTCAGATGGATGCTCGTGATTACGGAGTGGGAGCTCAGATTTTAAGAGACTTGGGAATTACTAAAATTCGCCTTATCTCCAATAACCCCAAAAAGCGAGCTGGCTTGCTCGGCTACGGATTAGAAATTGTAGAAAATGTACCTATTGAAATTCAACCCAACCCTCATAATCAAAAATATTTAGAAACCAAACGTGATAAAATGGGACACGAAATTTTGAAAGAAAGTAAATCGTAAAAATCTTTGATAAAGACTAAAAGTAGTTTTATGGGCAGGTGGTCATCAAACTACCCTTGAATTATAAAATTTTAAGGAAAAAACTTTGAGTTTTTACAACATATTAACCTTATCAGCAAGAAATAAAAAAACGGCAAAATTTTTGCTCACAACATTTTGATTGTTTCCTCCAAGCTATGAAAATTTTAGATTGGTATGTGTTCAGAAAGTTTGTGAAAACTTTCTTTTTTGTTATTCTGATTTTTGTTCTTGTGGTGCTTATCATTGATATTGTAGAAAAAATTGAGTATTTTCGCAAAATGAAGCCCACTTGGGTAGAAATTGTTACGCAATTTTATTTCAATTACATTCCGTACCTTATCAATTTGGTAAGTCCCCTGCTGATTTTTATTGCGGCGGTATTTGTTACGGCACAAATGGCTTCTCGTACCGAAATTATCGCTATTTTGAGTGCTGGTGTTACATTTTGGCGTTTTTTTCGCCCCTTTCTGATAGCTTCCAGTATTTTCGCCGTAATTACATTTTTCCTAACAGGCTGGATTATTCCTAATGCCAACAAAGTGCGTGTCAATTTTGATATTGAACACATCAAAGGAAAAGAAATCAAGGCTTTTCGGAATCTGCATATTGGTATAGCCCCAGGTGTGTATGCATACATGCAAGACTATCAAAACTATTCTCAGGTAGGTTATCGTTTTACGTTGGAGAGAATTGAAGGAAATAAACTTTTAGAAAAATTAGAAGCTCCCACTATCACTTGGGATAGCACTAAACGCAAATGGCGAATGGATAGATATGTTTTACGAAAATTCAAGGGAGAAGACGAAGAGCTTATTTTTTGCGAGAAACCTACCGACACAACTCTCAATATCAATCCCGAAGATTTTGCTGATAAACATCTTTTTCAAGAAAAACTTACTTTTGACGAATTAGACGCATATATTGCTTTGCTCCGCCAACGTGGCTCGGAAGGCGTGGATTTGTATGTTACTGAAAAATATGCTCGCTATACTTATCCTTTTGCCGTGATTATTCTCACTTTTTTTGGTGTGTTAATGGCTTCTCGCAAAAATCGCAGAGGGGTTGGGGCTCAAATTGCTACGGGTTTTGTGTTGGCTTTTGTGTATATTCTTTTTTACATTTTGGCTACCAAAGCCATTGCCACCAGTGGTTCTATGCCACCACTGATAGCTGTTTGGCTTCCTAATACTATTTTTGTACTTTTGGGTTGGATTATGTATCGCATTATGATACTCAATGACGAAAAACTTAAAAATATTGTTACAGGTGAATTTTTCAAAAATAGAACCTTTTTGCCTAAAATAAAAACTTTGTTTCCTTTTTACAGACACAAGACCATAAGCTAAATTTTTATGCAAAAACCAACTTTCAAAGACTACTTGCTATTGCATCTAATTGTACTGATTTGGGGTTTTACGGCTATCTTGGGCGATAAACGTTTAGTTTCTTTAAGTTCGCTGATGGTAGTTTTTTACAGAACACTCATTACATCAATAGCGCTTGGGATTTGGTTTGGGTGGGCAAAAAAATCTTTGCAAATCCCCAAAAATGATTTTTGGAAAATTTTGGGAACAGGAGGAATTATTGCAGTGCATTGGCTACTTTTTTTCGGTGCGGCAAGGGTTTCTAATGTTTCTGTATGCTTGGTAGGACTTGCCACCACTACCTTTTGGACAAGCCTTTTGGAACCTCTTTTTCATAAACGCAAATTTCGTAGTTTTCAGATTTTCTTGGGAGTTGTAACTTTTGCAGGTATTTTTCAGGTGTTCAGGGCAGAATTTCATTATGCAGAAGGCTTTGTATTGGGTATGCTTTCGGCATTGGCGGGGGCTTTGTTTAGCGTGTTCAATTCCAAATTTATCCGCCACTATGACCAGTTCACTATCACCTTCTACGAAATGATTGGGGCTTTTCTGACAATTACGCTGTTTTCACTTATTTGGGGAATAACAGGATTAGAAACGCTCAAACTCTACCCTACTGACTGGGAATGGCTTTGGATAAGTATTTTAGCATTAGTTTGCACAGTGTTTGCCTACCCAATGGGCGTGAGATTGATGAAAAAGTTTTCTGTATTTGCTGTTAATCTAACCGTGAATTTAGAGCCTGTGTATGGTATTTTGCTTGCCTTCCTGATTTTTGGGGAAAAAGAGAAAATGTCGGCTAATTTTTATGTAGGGGCAAGCGTAATTCTGCTGGCGGTTTTTTCGTATCCTATCTTGATGTATCTTTCTGTACAACGAAAAAAACGCAATCAACTACTTGCTTCTACGCCTGTTGTGGAAAAGCAGTGAAAAATTGGCACTTATGAAAATTTTGGTCATTGAAGATGATACAAGAGTTGCCGAATTGCTCAAAAGAACTTTGCAGGAAGAGGGCTTTGAAGTAGATGTAGCGTATGAAGGTCATTTTGGAAAAAAGTTGGCTTTGCAAAATGTGTATGATTTGCTGATTACCGATATAATTTTGCCCGAAAAAAATGGATTAGAACTCTGTAAAGAAATTCGCAGAGAAAAGCCCTATTTGCCCATTCTGATGCTCACGGCTTTGGGAACTACTGATGATAAATTGGAAGGCTTTGATGCAGGAGCAGATGACTACATGGTCAAGCCTTTTGAAATCCGAGAACTGCTGGCACGTGTTAGGGTACTTATCAAGCGGGCTAAACAGAATGCTACGCAAAGTTTTTTGCTCAAATACGCCGACTTGGAAATGAATTTGCACACCAAAATCGTCAAACGCCAAAATACCGAAATCAAACTTACTCCCAAAGAGTTCAAATTACTGGAGTTCCTGCTTCAAAACCCCGAAAGAGTGCTTTCCAAAGAAGAAATCGCCCAAAATGTCTGGGGAATTCATTTTGATACAGGCACAAATTTTATTGATGTGTATATCAATTATTTGCGTAAAAAAATTGACAAAAACTTTTCACCCAAACTCATTCAAACCAAAGCTGGAATGGGCTTTATGCTAAAAGCAGAAGTATGAAAATTCGTACCAAATTGGCTCTACTCTTTACGTTGCTTGTGGCTACTATTCTGTTGGGCTTTGCTACGGCTATTTATCTTTCTGCAAAATACAACCGAGAAACAGAATTTTACGAATTGCTTAAAAAAGAAGCTATCACCAAATTAAATTTGCTTTTGCAGGCAAAAATCAATGATAAAACCCTGCAAACTATTTACAAAAACAACCGCCAAATACTCAATGAAACCGAAGTAGCCATTTATGATAGTCGTTTTCAACTGATTTACCACGATGCCGTAGAAATAGATGTAGTTAAGGAAACACCGCAAATGCTCACAGAAATTTTGCAAAAAGGCTTGGTACAATTTACACAAAATCGTTGGCAAGTAGTGGGCATTCGTTACGAATGGCAAGGAGAAAAATATTTGGTTACAGCATCTGCCTTTGATGGCTATGGTTATAGCAAACTGAATGCTCTTTGGCAGAATATTTTGATTGCTTTTATTGTTGGCATTTTGATAATTTTTGTGGTGGGCAGATACTTTGCTAGCAAAGTTTTACGACCTATTCAGGAAATCAATAGCAAAGTGAAGCAAATTACAGCTACTAATTTGGATTTACGGCTAAAAACCTCTAAAAATCAAGATGAAATCAGCCAACTTGCTCAAACTTTCAATGAAATGTTGGATAGGTTAGAAAAATCTTTTGACGCTCAAAAACACTTTGTTTCCAATATTTCCCACGAATTGCGAACACCACTTTCGGCGATTGTAACTGAATTGGAACTTGCTTTGCACAAAGAACGCAATATTTCAGACTATCAGCAAGCCATTCGCAACACATTAAGCGATGCCAAAAGACTCATACGTCTTTCTAATAGCCTGCTTGACCTTGCCAAAGCCGATTATGCCCCTTCTGAAATTACATTCAAACCTGCACACATAGAGGAAATTTTGTTGGATACTATCCAGCAATTTTTGCAAGCTAATCCACACTACAAAGTGGAAATTGATTTTCAAGAAACTGAAAAAGAAGTTTTTATCAATGCTAACGAGTATTTGCTTAAAACGGCATTCAGCAATCTGTTGGAAAATGCCTGCAAATTTTCTCCCGACCACACCTGCAAAGTGAAACTTACTTACAATTCGCCTTATGTGCAAGTGCAATTCATTGATAAAGGCATAGGAATTGCGGATAGCGATTTAGAGGCTATTTTCGCTCCCTTTTTTCGTGGAAAAAATCAACAATTTGCCAAAGGTAGTGGTATAGGGCTTTTCTTGACAAAAAAAATTTTACAATTACATCAAGCTGATATTCAGGTTTTCTCGCAAGTCGGTGAAGGCACTACTTTTACGCTTACTTTCCAGCAGTTTCTAATGAATTTCTAATGTTTTTCTAAAACTTTTCTAACTCCTCTCAAAACAATAAGCAGGTATCTTTGCGGAAAAATTTTGGTTTCACCCTCAAAACTGCAAAGGCTATGATGATTTTGGAATTTTCTTTGAGATTAGGAGTTGCAGTGCTATTGGGTGCGGCGATTGGCTTTGAGCGTCAGTGGCGGCAACGTAGTGCAGGCTTGCGAACAAACACATTGGTTTCATTGGGGGCGGCGGCTTTTACACTGATTTCTGAAAATCTTATTTCTTACGAAAGAGGTGATGCTACTCGCATTATTGGGCAAATTGTTACGGGTATAGGCTTTTTGGGAGCAGGCGTAATTATGAAAGATGGCGTGAATATTCACGGCTTAAATACGGCGGCAACGATTTGGTGTTCGGCGGCGGTAGGTTCTTTTGCAGGCGTAGGCTTGTATGCAGAGGCAACTTTGGTAGCTTTGGCAATAATGCTTACACACATCATTCTACGACCTATTGGCAACAAAATCAGCAGAACACCCGTGCAAAAGGAAGGCGAGGAAGGCGAGTTTTACTATGTTTTCAAAATTGCCTGCAAAGAGCAAGTTGAAAATCACTTACGAGTGTTAATTCTGAATGCTCTGAAAAATGACCCTCATTTGCAACTTCGCTCTCTAAAAAGTAGCGATAACGGCAATCCGAGCTATGCGTACATTGAGGCACAAATCTATGCAACAGGCAAACACGATGCTGAAATGGAAAAATTAGCAGGTACGCTTACCTTAGAATATGGCGTAACCGAAGTAAGCTGGGAACATTATTTACCTCACACCGATTAAACCTTGACCACTATGAACACCGAACTACAAAAAATTGCCAAAGAATTTAGCCATGTGGAACAGCTTATTGAGCTTGTTCCCATGATGAAAAAAATGCCTGTGGTGGAAGTAGGCGAAATTTTGAACGAGGTAGATGAAGTGTATCTTTTTACGATATTAGACCACTTCACTCCCGAACAGCAAGGGTTGATTTTTGCTGAATTTCCCATTACCAAGCAGTTGGATTTGTTCAAGTCAGTTTCGCGGAAGCGTTTTGCCGAAGTTTTTGAACACATGCCTTCCGATTACCGAGCCGACTTCTTTCAGCATCTTACACAACAAGAACAAGCCGATTTATTGCCATATCTTTCCAAAAAGGTACGTGAAGATGTAATTCAGTTAAGTGCATATCCACCTGAAACCGCAGGAGGCATTATGAGTACAGACTTTGCTACTGTACAAGCGGAAATGACTTGTGCTGAAGCAATTGGCAAAGTTCGTCAAGATGCTCCTTCAAAGAGAACGGTTTATTATGTGTATGTGGTAGATGGAGACCAAAAAATGTTAGGTTTTATTACACTCAAAGATTTGATTATGGCTTCACCTGACACTTTGGTTTCAGAGGTTTTACATAGTGAGTATGTTTTTGCGTACGTAGATGAAGATAGGGAGTCGGTAGCACAAAAAATTGAAAAATACGATTTAGTAGCTATTCCAGTGCTTAATAAAAATCATCAACTCGTAGGTATAGTTACGCATGATGAAGCCATTGAGGTTATCCGTGCCGAGCATACCGAAGATATGCAAAAATTTATGGGTATTATGCAGGCAAGTGAGGAGTTTGATTACATTGGCACAAGCACTTGGAAACATTTCAAAAGTCGGGTGGTGTGGATTGTGAGTCTTGCGGCAATAGGAATTATTTCGGGCATTATTATTCACAATT
>JANWZC010000070.1 GCA_025054975.1 Raineya sp. | reverse complement strand
GTAGTGATTACCCATAATGCCAAAATTGGTGATAATGTTATTATCCTGCCTAATACTGTGATACATCACGATACGGAAATTGGAGATAATGTATTTATTGCAGGTGGCGTTGTGATTTGTGGAGGAGTGAAAATTGCGTCTGATTGTTTTATAGGAGCAAGAAGTACAATTATGCAGAATATAAGTATAAAAACAGGCTCAATGGTAAATATAGGAAATATTGTTGTAAAGAACTCTAAATGATGCAAAAATGGAGTTAAGAATAATATTTATTGGAGGAACATTAAGAGGATATGAACTTTATAACTATCTACTATTACGTGGTATCAAGCCTTTATATTCCTTTTTTTTGAAAGAAGATGAACATGAGGAGTATAAATATAGTCTTATGCTATCTCAGAAAGCATCAGATTTCAACATTCCTTTTTCTGTTAAAAAAAAACTCACTGAAGAGGATTACAAAATTATTAATGGTTATGAAGAGATTGATTTTGTAATTGTTTGTGGTTGGAGAACAATTATTGATATCAGTCAAGTTAAGAGTGTAAAGGTTGGCTTTCTAGCTGCACACGATTCTTTATTGCCTAAGTATAGAGGTTTCGCTCCTTTGAACTGGGCTATCATTAATGGTGAAACAGAAACAGGAGTAACTATTTTCAAAATTAATGAAGGAGAAGTTGACTCAGGCAGTATTGCTATACAAAAGAAAGTAAGTATTTTGCCGCAAGACTATGCTTTTGATGTTTATCAAAAAATTATTCAAGCAACCATTGAAGGATACGCAGAGGTAATTACAAAATATAAAAATAATGATTTACAATTTTTCCCCCAAAAAGAATCAGATGCTACTTATACTTGCAAAAGAACTCCAAATGATGGAAAAATTGAATGGCATAGAAGTTCTTGGGAAATCTATAACTTGATAAGAGGATTAGCACATCCTTATCCAGGTGCTTTTTTCTACTACAAAAATAAACAGTACTTTGTAAGAAAAGCCCAAATTGGAGGAGAAAATAATAAAAATTTTGTTGGTAGGATTCCTGGTAGAGTGATTAGAGTTGGAAATAGTTTTATTGAGGTTCTTTGTGGAAAGGGAAGTTTAATGATAACAGAAATAGAAGACAAAGACTCACAAGTTATCTTGAAGCCTAGCGAAATAGTAAAATCTATTACTGATACACTTCAATAATGACTAAGATATCTATTCTTATTCCGTTTCTGAACGAATCTGCAAAACTATAAAAAAAATATGCATAAGAATACTGATAAGTTACAAGTTGCTTTTACCGTAGATATAGACTGGGCACCTGATTTTACTATTAAGGAATTAGCCGATTTTTTTCTAGAAAATAGTGTGAAATGTACTTGGTTTATTACTCACAATTCGGGAGTTATTGAATACCTTTTGCAGTTCAAGGAAATGTTTGATTTTGGCATACATCCTAATTTTTTGCCTAACTCCACACAAGGCAAAAATGAAGATGAGATTATTAGCAATGTTCTTAAAATAGTAAATACTAAAATTGTAAGAACACACGCATTAGTTCAATCTTCGCCGTTACTCAAAAAATTTTATAGTAAATATGATTTAACCATAGATGTCTCTTTATTTCTTCCCGAACAAGATAATCTTCTGCCTCACCGACTTTACTTAGATAATTCAGGTAAATACATTTTTAGAATCCCGTATTTTTGGGAAGATGATGTAGCTTCTTATATCCCCAATTTTGAGTGGAATAGCCCTGAAAGATTTCTTGTGGGTACGGGCTTAAAAATATTTAACTTACATCCTATGTATTATCATTTGAATATGGCAAATATGCAAGGGTACGAAGAATTAAAAAAGAAAGCTCCACTTTACACTCTTTCTCCTGATGATACGAAAAGTTACACAAACACAGGAGAAGGTACGCAAACTTTTGTAAAAAAATTAGTAAATTGGCTCAAAAATGAGAAAATCCTTACTTACACGATTACAGAGATTTATGAAAAATATAATTGAAATTTTTTATGCAATTAGTCAATGTAGAGGTTTATAAAATATGTAATGAGGCTTATTCGCAAGAAATAATAAACTTCATAGAAAAAGAAGCTGTTAATTCTTTAATCTTTCATTTGCCGAATTTTTTTTATTATCACCCAGCGAGTAAATTTCCAAGAGATAAATATGTCAAAACAGATTACATTTTTACTTACAAAAATAAAATTTTTGCAATGATTGTAGGCGTTCGCTATGAAAATACCTATGAAAGTCTTTTAGGAGCATCTTACGGAGGTATTATTCATAGTGCTGAAATAAATTACGCCCTTATAGACAATTTGCTTGAAAAGTGGTTACTCGCTTTGAAAGAAGAAAATGTGCATAAGATTTATATTACGGTGGTTCCTGAGGTAATGTATAAAAATGATAAAGGTTATGCTGTCAATTACATTCACCATGTTTTGCAGGCTAAAAAATTTCAAATTCAAAAAATGGATATGATTTTATGCCATAAAATTAATAAGCAAGTGTCTATTGAAAGCAGAATAGATAGTAAGACACATACAGAACTTAAACAAGCCTTCAAAAATAATTTAAGATGTGAAATTATGGAAGGCGTGTGTCCAGACACTTACAAACTTCTTTCAGAAAGCCAACAAAATTTTGGTAAAAATCCTACACATACTTACGAAGAATTATTAACTTTACACCGCTTATTTGCGGGGAAAATCAACAGCTTTAAGATTTATTCTAATGATGAACTATTGAGCGGAATAATCACTTTTACTTACAATAAAAAGGTATTGAACACCTTTTACATTTTTGATAAACCCGAAGGACGCAAAAAAAAAGCAAATCATTTGGCATATTACAATGTCATTGAATATGCCAAAAACAACGATTTTGATTTTGTTGATTTTGGTCCAAGTACGAATGGTTATGAAGCTAATTTAAACTTAATTAAATTCAAAGAAAATTGGGATAGCGTTCCCGATTTAAGAGTAAAATATGTCCTAAAATTGTAGTTTCTCAAAGCATTCAGTTAAAAATTATTGAAAAGTAAGTTTTTTTAGAATGATTTATGGTTAGAATCTATCCGAAGTATCATTTAGATAATGGTATATTTCAAAATCTTTCTCCTCAGGAAATACCTATAAATTTTCTTTGGGGCGACAAGGATTTTCTCTTTTTTTCAAGTGCGAGGGAAGGAATACATTATATTGCCAACTACTTGAAGTTGAAAAGAGAAGATGAAGTATTTATATCCACCTCGTCCGATATGAATTACGTTGCTGCTTGTGTATCAGCAACACTTTTTAATTATGCTAAGGTTTCACGTGTACTTACAGAACATACCAAACTTATCTACGTAATTCACGAACTCGGTATTCCTAATGAGCAAATATTTTGTTTATTATCAGAGGCTAAACAACGCGATATTCCTTTATTAGAAGATTGCGCACACGGTATTGATTCGTATATTCATGGTCATAGAATAGGTACTCTTGGCGACTACGCTTTATATTCTCTGCCTAAGCATTTACCCATAGATTTTGGAGGAATACTTGTTGGTGAGCATTTGCCTCGTAATTTACCGCCTTATAATTCAAAGTTAGCTTATATTGTTGAACAAAAATATTTAGAGTACTTACCATATTTACTTGTACTTTCTGACCTTCGCAGAGAACAGTATGCTTATCTGAAAAATACTTTGAGTCATATATCTATCGCTTTTGAATATAAAATAGGTAGCTATGCACCTTATACCTTAAATCTGTATACTGAAAAAGCCAGTGAGTTGTATGAGCAGCTTAGCGGTAAAATAGTAGAATGCCTGCCTGTTTATATACCTAACTGGTTTTGCATTCCTACGCAGCCCCTTATGAATGATCAAGACAGAATGTCTATAATAAATTCAGTTTGTAGTATAGTCAAAAAAAGTGAAAATCTATGAAAAAGAACTGGCTTGATGTTTATGAAGAGTTTGCCAAAAACTATCAAGAGCCTATTGCTCAATCTGGCTACACAGTTGATGGAGTGTCTGTCAACAAATCTGCATTTGATAAATGGTTCGAAATCATTCAAAGTAAGTTTGATGTTCAAGAGCATCATTATCTAATAGATGTGGGTTGTGGTTCGGGGGTATTTTTGAATTATTTTGCTCAAAAAACTACTCATTTATATGGAGTGGATGCATCAATAGCTCAGCTAAATAATGCTAAAAAGAACTGTCCCGTTGCTCAACTAATACAAGGTGATGTACTCAACTTTGGCTTTGTAGAATTTTCTTTTGATAGGCTCTTTTGTAATAGTGTGTTTTTGTTGTTTGATAGTTTGTTATATGCAGAGAAAGTGTTAGAGTATTTTTTAAGTCGTACAACTGCTGATGCAAAGATTTGGATAGGAGATTTACCTGCTGTAAATGAACTCGTGGATTCTAATTTCAGGCGTAAGAGTAAAACTAACAACCTATACTATCAACATTATCCAGAATACTTCTTTTTTGATTTTTGCCAAAAACATAACTTACAGGGAGAAGTAGTTCGGCAAGATATTGAAAATAAAGAAAGTGCAAAATATAGATATGATTTTTTGATAACTAAATCTTGAAAAGACATGGTGCGAAAGAAAAAAGTGAGCTTTATTGTTGTTTTCTATAATGAAGAATATAATTTACCGTTGGTTTTTGAAGAAATTAGAAAAATTGAACAACTTTTACCAGAAGTAGATTATGAAATTGTTTTTGTAGATGATGGCTCAAAGGATAATTCTTGGAAGGTTGTTAAGGAATTTGCCAGCAAATATCCTTTCGTAAAAGCGGTATCTTTTGTAAGAAATTTCGGAGCTATTCAGGCGGTAATTGCAGGTATGCAAGTTGCCGAGGGAGATTTTTTGGTAGATATGGCTTCCGACTGCCAAGAGCCTGTTGAACTCTTTGTCTCACTTTTGAAAGAAAATTTAGAGAAAGGATACGAAGTTTCGTGGGGCGTGAGGAAGTCAAGACAAGACTCTTTCAAGAGTGTTTTATTTTCAAAGTTCTACTATTGGATAATGCGAAATTTTGCCATAAAAAATTTCCCCAAAGAAGGTTTAGATGCTTTTTGTATAAGTAAAAGGGTAAAGGAATTTATCTTACAAAATTATACTGTTACCAGCAATCTGCATAATTTGCTATATTGGGCAAATTTTGAATCAGGTAAAGTAATGTATGATAGGAGAGAAAGAAAAAAAGGTAAATCAAAATGGTCTTTCAGTAAAAAACTTAATCTTTTTATCAATTCTTTTGTAAGTTTTTCTTATGCACCGCTCCGCTTTGTCACTTTGATGGGAATTATTTTTTTAGTTTTAAGCTTAATTTGGACAACCTATATCATCATTCATGCGATTGTTACAGGCTTTCCAGTGCCAGGTTATGCAACTATTACTTCTGTGTTATTATTTGGTTTTGGAATAACTAACTTTTCCATTGGAGTTATATCTGAATACATTTGGCGAATTTTAGAAAATGTGAAGCCTAAACCTATGTTTCTTATTAGAGAAAAACTGAATATCAACTCCGAAAACAAATGAACTTTTTACTTTTCTCACTCACTTTCCTACAAGTGCTAACTAATATTGTCGGTTCAGCATTAGTAAAAATATCTTTATATAATAAAAAACTCTCAAACTTGTCAGATTTTATCAAAATTATTGTAGATTTTTACTTTCTAACAGGTTTGCTCTTAATTGTTGTGGGTTTTGTATTTACTGCATATATTTTGCACAAAATAAATCTTTCTGTTTATCAACCTATTAGCTCGGGGTTGAGTTTTATCGTAACGATTTTAATTTCATATTTCTTTTTGAAAGAAGCTATTTCTTGGAATATTATTGTAGGAATATTTTTAATTTTTACAGGGATTTTTTTTATAAGTTTTTTTAAGTCCAATTAGATTCATGAAAAAACGCATTCTTATTGTAGGAGGAGGCATTGCAGGAACAAGTTTAGCTTGTTTTCTTGATGAAAAACAATTTGATATAACGATTGCCGAACGTTTTGCAGAATGGAAACCTATTGGCTATGTAGTGGGTTTATGGCAAAATGGGATTAGGGTTTTAGAAAAATATGATATTTATTCAGAATTGAGAAATAAAGGTGTAATTGCTCAATATCAAGATACTCTTGATGAAAAAGGGAATGTTTTGAAAAAAGTATCTTTTGAAAAACTTAATCAAGAATTTGGGGCAACTATTCATTTTTTTCACAGAGCAGACTTACATAAAGCTTTGATGAATAAAGCTCAAAATAAAGTAACTCTTAAATTAAACACATTTCTTGAAAATCTAATATTTGAACAAAAAAGTGTTAGAGTTTTATTTAATACAAATGAAAGTATTGAATATGATTTAGTAGTAGGAGCAGATGGTATTCACTCTTCTGTACGTTCTTTCATTAGTCCCCAAAATAGTTTATTTACTTACCCTTCTACTTTTTTTAGTTTTTTGGCAGAAGTACCTGAAAATATCAGAGGAAGTATTGAAATGTTTGGAGTAGGGAGCTTTTTCGGCATATATCCATACGATGATAAAAAAGTAGGAATTTATTGTTCTCTACACAATAAAACTGCACAAACTATTTCAAAATGGAATGAATTACCAAACTTTGAAAAGATTAGAACTGCTTTTCAGTATTATCAAGGATTAGTTCCTACGATACTCAAACAATTAAATGAAAACACCCCTATTTTTCAGGACTCTGTTAGAGAAGTTGAGTTTTCGCCCTGGTTCTGCGGTAATGCTATTTGTATAGGTGATGCCGCTCATGCCTTATTGCCTACCACAGGGCAAGGTGTAGCAGCAGCCATTCAAGATGCGTATCACTTGGCTAACCTTCTTAATAAAAATGTTGGTAGTCATCATTTTGAAAAAATTTTTTCAGACTTTGAGAATATGCGTACTAAGCATTTAACTCCCATTAGAAAGAGTTCCAGATTTGTCAATAAACTGATTGTCAATCCGTACGCTTTGGTATGTGTTATGAGAAATTTCGCAGCCAAACACGTCAAGTTTTATGATACAGAAAATAAAATAAGAAGTTTTTTCCAAGCAACTCAAATAGATTAAACTTATGAAAATCCTCATCACTGGCGGAGCAGGTTTTATTGGCTCTTACGTAGTAGAAGAACTACTGACACATAAACCTGAAAAAATTATTATCATTGATAATTTCATTCGGGGTCGTGAAGAAAATATGAGTAATTTCATTCATAATCCTATTGTAGAATTTGTAAAAGGCGATATAAGAGATGAAAAACTTCTAGAAAGTTTAGTTGCACAGGTAGATTATGTTTTTCACATGGCGGCTTTACGTATCAATGCTTGTGCTGCAAATCCCCAAGAAGGCTTTGACGTAATGCTCAAAGCAACTTTTAACTTGGCTCAATATTGCGTAAAATATAAAATCAAAAAAGTAATTTATTCGTCATCTGCTTCTGTGTATGGGTTAGCACAACATTTCCCCACTCCAGAAACAGATAATCCATACAACAATCAAACTTTTTACGGAGGGGCTAAACTTTGGGGAGAACAACTTTTTCGTAACTACAAATTTATGTATGGATTGGACTATGTAGCTCTACGTTATTTCAATGTGTATGGTCCAAGAATGGATACAGATGGCAAATATACAGAAGTAATGATAAAATGGTTAGACTGCATACGTGATAACCGCCAACCACTTATTTTTGGCGATGGCTCTACAACAATGGATTTCGTATATGTTCAAGATGTAGCAAAAGCTAATGTTGCCGCCTTACTTGCTGATATTTCTGATGAAGCCTTCAACATCGGTTCGCAACGAGAAACTAGCCTAAAAGAACTTTTAGAGATATTATTGAAGGTTAATAGCTCAAACTTACAACCTAAATTTATGCCCGAAAATACTATCAATCCTGTAAAAAGACGTTTAGCAGATATAAGTAAAGCAAAGAAACTACTTAATTTTACTCCCACAATAACTTTAGAAGAAGGCTTAAAGAAACTTTCAGAATGGTATTTTTCAAAACAAAAGTCTCAAAATTCATGAAAATCCCCGTAGCCAAGCCTTATCTTGACTCACAAGAGGCTCAATATGCGTATGATACTATTCTAACAGGTTGGGTAACCCAAGGTCCCAAAGTAGCGGAATTTGAAGAAAAATTTGCTCGCTATGTAGGAACAAATTATGCAGTGGCAGTTTCTAATTGCACCACTGCTTTGCATTTGGCAATGATTGTAGCAGGTGTGCAGACAGGTGATGAAGTAATTTGTCCTTCGCTTTCTTACATCGCAACAGCAAATTGTATTCGTTACGTGGGAGCAAGAGCAGTTTTTGCAGAAGTCAATGCTGAATATAATTTGGATATTGAAGATGTAAAACGTAAAATCACCCCTCAAACCAAAGCCATTCTGATAGTTCATCAAATTGGTATGCCCGCTGATATTGATGAATTTCAGGCTCTTTGCCGAGAAAAAAATCTTGTACTTATTGAAGATGCCGCCTGTGCCGCAGGTAGTAGTTACAAAGGCAAAAAAATTGGCTCACACAGCGACTTGGTGTGTTTTTCTTTCCACCCTCGTAAAGTTATCACCACAGGAGACGGAGGAATGATTACTACTTCCAGAGAGGATTATGCCCAAAGGTTGAAACTATTGCGTCAGCATGGTATGGCTATCAACGACCGAGTTCGCCACGAAAGTAATAAAGTTCTTATCACCGACCACTTGGAAGTAGGTTACAACTACCGAATGACCGATATTCAAGCGGCTGTGGGTATCAAGCAGTTAGAAAAATTAGATTGGATTGTAGCCGAACGCCGAAAAATAGCCTTTCAATATCACAATGCCTTCAAAGATATAGATTGCCTGCGTTTGCCTTACGAAAGAGAGGGATATTTTTCAAATTATCAGTCTTACTCGGTATATTTGAAAGAAAATTGTCCCATTAGCCGAAATGAGCTTATGCAAAAACTACTTGATGTAGGCATTGCTACACGTTCGGGTGTGATGACCGCTCACCGAGAAACTGCTTACAAAGGCTATTCTAATGAGAAATTACCTGTTTCCGAAGATTTATGTGATAGAAGTATCATTTTACCCTTATACGTACCTATGCCACAGGAAGAAATTGACTATGTAATTGAGCATTTTCGCAGGCTTTTGGGTAAATAAACTTTTTGATACACCTCAAATTTTGCTATTTTTGCCAAAAAGCCTGCAATGTTTGAAAATACTCCCACAGACCGCCTTACACTTTTTGCGGATGTTATTTTGCCCTTACCCATACCTAAACTTTTCACGTATCGCATTCCCTTTGAACTCAACGATGTAGTACAAGTAGGTGCAAGGGTAATTGTGCAGTTTGGTAACAAAAAAGTGCTTACAGCTGTCATTGCCAAATTACATCAAAAACCGCCTGAACATTACCAAGCCAAATATATTTTGGAATTGTTAGATACTGAACCTGTTGTTACGCAAAAACAAATTGAGTTATTTCAGTGGATTGCTGACTATTATCTTTGCAATATCGGAGAGGTTTTGAATGTAGCTTTACCTTCGGGTATGAAAATAACCAGTCAATCTATGATTGAACTCAATCCCAATGCTTCTTGGGAAAATCTTGACCTTTCCGAAAAAGAACAAAAACTTTTAGAACTACTCAAAGAAAAGAAAACCCTTTCTTACAATGAAGCCTCTGTATTTTTGGAACTCAAAAACATTTATCATATCATCAAGTCGCTTTCGCAGAAAGAGTTAATTATTGTGTATGAGGAAGTCAAAGAACGTTATCAGCCCAAGAAAGTAAAAAAAGTCCGCCTGACAAGAGATTACTTGGATAAAGCCGACCTTGAAAAACTTTTCAAATATTTAGAGCAAAAAGAAAGTAAGCAATTAGATGTTTTACTGCTTTACCTGCGAAATGTACCTGTTTTCAAAGATTGGACACTCAACGAAAATGGTTTAGAAAAATCTATTTTTCGTTCCAATCCGCATATTTCTAATTCCTCTTTGGAAACACTTATCAAAAACGGCATTTTTGAGGAATTTGAAGTGATTGTATCGCGTTTTGCTGACATTCAGCCTGCCGATAGCTATGAACTCAAACTTACTCCCGAGCAAAGTGAAGTAGTTGATAAAATCATGGATTTATTTGCAGAGAAAAATACTGTTTTGCTTCACGGCATTACAGGAAGCGGTAAAACAGAAATCTACATAGATTTAATTCAAAAGGTTTTGGATTCTGGCTCGCAGGTTTTGTATCTTTTGCCTGAGATTGCTCTTACTACACAAATTGTAGCACGTTTGCGGAAAATTTTTGGCGATAAAATGGGGGTTTATCACTCCAAGTTTTCCGATAACGAACGAGTAGAAGTATGGAAAGGGGTTGTTCAGCAAAAGTTTTCTTTTGTGGTTGGAGTACGTTCAGCGGTGTTTTTACCTTTTGATAATTTGGGGCTTATCATTGTTGATGAAGAGCATGACTCCTCGTACAAACAACAAGAGCCTGCTCCTCGGTACCATGCTCGTGATGTTGCTGTTATGATTGCTCATTTTCAGCATGCCAAAGTGCTTTTGGGTTCGGCTACGCCTGCCGTTGAAACTTACTACAACGCCCAAACTGGTAAATATGGCTTTGTGGCTTTGCGGAAACGTTATGGTAATGCCCAAATGCCTGAAATTGAGTTAATTGATATGAAAGAACAACGCAGGCAAAAAACACTTAAACAGAATTATTCTTTTCCGCTTCTACAAAGCATTGAAGCGGCTGTTCAGAAGCAAGAGCAAGTCATTTTATTTCAAAATCGGCGGGGATATTCGCCTTATGTGAATTGTATAGATTGCGGCTGGATACCCAAATGCTCAAACTGCAATGTAAGTTTGGTGTATCATCAGCACGCAGGGGAGTTGCGTTGTCATTATTGTGGTTTCAAGATGGCAACCCCACAAACTTGTTATGCCTGTGGCTCTACGAAAATCAAAAGTGTGGGCTATGGCACTGAAAAATTAGAAGATGATTTGAAACTCCTTTTGCCGAATGTACGTGTCAGGAGAATGGATTTAGATACTACTCGTCAGAAAAATGCATACCAAAACATCATTCAGGAATTTGAGTCAGGACAAATTGACGTATTGGTAGGTACGCAAATGGTCAGCAAAGGTTTGGATTTTGATAGAGTAAGTCTGGTAGGCATTTTTGATACCGACCGCCTGCTATATTTTGCAGATTTTCGCTCACAGGAGCGAGCTTTTCAACTGCTTACACAAGTAAGTGGCAGAGCAGGTAGAAGAGATACACAAGGTAAAGTTTTAATACAAACCAACACCCCTGAAAATCCTATTTTGCAGAAAATTCGGAACAACGATTACGAGAGTTTTTACCAAACAGAGATTTTAGAGCGTGAGAAATATCATTATCCACCTTTTGCAAGGCTGATTCGGATAATTGTCAGACACCGAGAAAAAGATTTTGCCCAAGATGCCGCTATTCATCTTGCCGAACTTTTACGAGAACAACTCGGCAAACCTCGTGTTTTAGGTCCTGAAGCCCCACTCATTGATAGAGTTCGCAATCAATACATCAAACATATTCTCATCAAGTTGGAAAGAGAAAAAATCAATTTGAAAGCAGTCAAGACTTTCATTGCCCAACAATGCCAAAAAGTAATGTTAGACAAGAAATTCAAGAGTGTGCAAGTAATTATTGATGTAGATCCGATTTGAGATGCTTTTCAGTAGAACGATTTTCAAAAAAATACTTGAAAGTTTGAAAAATGATTTTCAAATCCATTTGAAAAGATAGATTTTCGGCGTAATAAACGTCTAAATTGGCTTTTTCAGTGAAGGGGGCATCTTTGGGAAGTTGTAATTGGGCGAGTCCTGTGATACCAGGCAAAACATTGTGCCGTTTTTGTTGATATTCATTGTAGTAAGGTAAATATTCCATCAGCAAGGGACGAGGACCTACCCAACTCATTTCACCTTTTAAGATGTTTAAGACTTGTGGTAATTCGTCTAAATTAGTTTTTCGCAAGAACTTACCGATAGTAGTGGCTCTTTCTTCGTCTGTACCTGCAAAATCTTGTAAAGTGCGAAATTTGTAAATTTTGAAAGGTTTTGCCTGAAAGCCAGGGCGAAGCTGTACAAAGAACACTTTACCTTTTTGTGTAAGCAGAAGCAATAAAAAAACTGCCACAAAAAGAGGCAGTAAAATAGGAAAGAACAACACGCACAATAACTTGTCTAAAATAGGCTTTCCGTACTTGACGTAGAACATGTTATTTTTGTAAGAAAATGCGTTTAGTGCTATTATTACGGGCATTGCCTACTTCTACCAAAAAAACTTCTGAGCGATTGTTGCTCATATCAAACTCACGCATATAACGTCCTTTCTGATTGGACACGTCTTGTGCCACCTGATTACCTACCATATCATAAACTTTCACGTAAATAGGATTGCCGTCAGGATTTTCAAAAAATACTGCAAAACGGCGAGGGGCAGTCAGGCGGACTTCAAAGTCAATATTTTCAGGGTGAGCATAAATTTCTTGTTCGGCTTTGTTGGCTTTTGTTTCATCAGCCCACGCAGAAGAACCGAAAAGTAAGCCCGAAAGTAAGATAATGTAAATTTTGGTTTTCATTTGGTTCAAGTTTTTTCAAAACACACTTTTTCAAAGAAATTACCGCAAATTCCTTGCCAAATTACACCAAAACTACAAAGTTTTACCGAAAAGCGTAAATAAGCATGAAGTCAGAGGTGAAAAGATAAATCTGTGTTGAAGTCAGTAAAAAGAAATCTTTGTAGTTTTGTTCAATAGGCAAAGTTATTTTACGTTCCACATTATTTTTGTAAAGGTGCTGCAAATATAGCGTTTTTT
>JANWZC010000006.1 GCA_025054975.1 Raineya sp. | reverse complement strand
TTTGGTTAGTGAAAGACCTTACGATTTTCGTAAGGTTTTTCTGTTTTGTAAGTTAAACCAGTTGTAAGCTAATAGAGCAGAAATCGTGCCAATCCAAGAACCAACAAAAACATCTATCAAAAAATGCTGTTGCAAATATATTCTTGAAAAACCCACAGCCACAGCAGCAAGTATTGCCATAATTTGCCAGCCCCAATGTTTATGAAAAAAAGCTATCAAGGCAAAAGCAGAAAAAGCCGTAGCCGTATGCCCCGAAGGAAAACTCATAAACCTGTGAACTTCTACACCTTCTACGAAATTGAGTGAAGCAAACCCCTCAAAAAAACTTATAGGACGTGGCTCAGCAGGAAAAAGAAAATTTTTAAGTGTTTGTACCATAACCACATGCAATAAAACTGCTATCAGCATAGCCCAAAGTTTGCGATAGTCTTTTTTATAGAGAAAAATCATTCCCATAAGCACATACACACTTGCTTCGCCCAGATAAGTAATTTTAGGGAAAATCCAATCTCCAAAGGTTGTATGCCATTCATTGATAGTGAGATGAATCTCAGCTTTGGAAAATATAAGCAGGCAAACCCCTGATATAAGCCAAAAAAGCAATGCTCCAATCCAAAAATAAGGTTTCTCTTTGAAAATTTGCCACCAGATAGCTGTTTTTTGTGTTTCCATTTGTTTTTTTGCAAAACTATTAGCAATTTGCTTGCCCAAAGTAAAAGAAAATTTGACTTTCTACCTAAAAAATTACTGCAATGATACGCAACGATTGGACAAGAGAAGAAATTAGCCAAATTTATCATAAACCTATTTTAGACCTTATCTATGAAGCCGCTACTATTCATAGAAAGTATCACGAGCCTAATGAAATACAAATATGTACCTTGCTTTCTATCAAAACAGGGGGATGCCCCGAAGATTGTGCATATTGTCCCCAAGCTGCTCGCTATCATACTGATATAAAAGTTGAAAAACTTTTAGATGTGCAAACCGTTCTGCAAAAAGCCCAAGAAGCCAAACAAGCAGGTAGTACGCGTTTTTGTATGGGTGCGGCTTGGCGTGAAGTTCGCAATAACCGAGATTTTGATAAAGTGCTTGAAATGGTAAAAGGTGTGGCTCAAATGGGACTGGAAGTGTGTTGTACTTTGGGTATGCTCACCGAAGAGCAAGCCCTCAAACTCAAAGAAGCAGGTTTGTATGCTTACAATCATAATTTGGATACCAGTGAAGAGTTTTATGGAGAAATTATTAGTACGCGTACCTATCAAGACCGCCTCAATACTATTGCTAACGTAAATAAAGCTAAAATTTCAGTTTGCTCGGGAGGTATTATTGGTATGGGAGAAAGCGTAGAAGATAGAATTGGTATGCTTCATACACTTGCAACCTTGCCCCAACATCCTGAATCTGTACCTGTCAATGCTCTTGTGCCTGTGGCAGGAACACCTTTGGAAAATCAACCTAAGGTTTCTGTATGGGAGATGGTGCGAATGATAGCCACCGCCCGAATCCTAATGCCCAAAGCCATGGTACGGCTTTCAGCAGGTAGAGTACGCATGAGCGTAGAAGAGCAGGCTTTATGCTTTTTGGCAGGTGCAAATTCTATTTTTGCAGGTGATAAACTGCTCACTACTCCTAATCCCGACTATACCTCCGACCAAGAAATGTTCCAAATACTGAACCTTAAACCTCGTCAAGCCTACAAAAACGAGTTGGAAAGCATGAAAATTTAAAGGTTTAAACTTTGAGAAGTTGGAAAATTCAAGTCAAGATATTCAAAAACTGAATCTATGCTTATCCGAATTGTCCGAATGTATTTTCAAGCAGATAAAGTGCAGGAGTTTTTAGAAATCTTTGAAAACGCTAAAAAAACTATCCGAAGTTTTGAAGGTTGTCGGTATTTGGAACTTTGGCAAGATATTCACTCTCCGAATGTTTTTTGCTCGTACAGCCATTGGGAAAGTGAAGAGCATTTAGAAAAATATCGCCATTCAGAGTTTTTTCGCAACACTTGGTCAAAAATGAAAGCTCTCTTTGAAAAAAAACCTTATGCTTTTTCAGTGAAAGTTCATCAGGTAGTTTCTGAGGATTAAACTTCACAAGAAAAAATAGCACGAGACGAATAAGTTTGTTCAGATGTGCAAATATTCCTCAAAAATTCCTGCGGCACAAGTTTGATAGGTCTGTTCGTCTATCAAAATAAAATTTCCGTTAGAAGCATTTTCATAAAAATTATCAAAATGAATAGGCTCAGCTAAACGTAAGTGTAGTTCAGCAATTTCATTAACATGCAGGCTACCTTCGCAAACCTCGTAAGTAGCCGTATGGATATTGAGTTTGCGAGGAATTGCCTTAACTATGCATTTAGTAAGTTTTGAACCTTTTTGTAAAAGATATTTTTTACCAACTTGCAAAATTTGTGTATCATCAAGCCAAGCAATCAGAGCTTTAATATTCTGGGTTTCTGAAATGTTTTCCTCCGCACCTATCAGGATATCCCCTCTTGAAAAAGCTACTTCATCTTGTAAGCGAATAGTTACGGCTTGCCCTGCATGTGCTTCTGAAAGTTCTTTGCCTGCAAATTCAATACTTGCAATCTGAGTAAGGATTTTAGTAGGAAAAATCTTGACTTTATCGCCTTTACGAAAAGTCCCGCTGATAATACTTCCTGCAAAACCCCTGTAATCTTGGTGAGGTCGTAACACATACTGCACTTGAAATCTCTTTTGTGTGAAACGATTTTCAGGAAACTTTTCGTTTTCTAAAATTTCTATCAAAGTTTGCCCCTGATACCAAGACATATTGCTACTTTTTTGGGCAATATTATCTCCCAAAAATGCTGAAACAGGCAAAAAATAAGCAGTTTTTACAGGTAGAGGTTCTAAAAAAGCTTTATACTCTTGGCAAATTTGATTGAAAACATTTTCATCAAAATTCACCAAATCCATTTTATTGACGCACAAGATAATATGTTGTACGCCAAATTTAGTGCAAATGACCGTATGACGCTTGGTCTGCTCTTGAATACCTTTACGAGCATCTACCAAAATAATAGCTACCTGCGAATGAGTAGCTCCTGTAATCATATTACGCGTGTATTGCAAATGTCCAGGACAATCGGCAATGATGAACTTCCGTTTGGCAGTTTGAAAATATTTGTAAGCCACATCAATCGTAATACCTTGTTCTCTTTCGGCTTTTAAGCCATCTGTAATCAGAGAAAGGTCAAGAAAAGGTTTATTTCTACTGGCTCGTTGAATAGCCTCTAACTGGTCTTGCAAAAGGTTATTTGTATCATACAGAAGTCTGCCTATAAGCGTACTTTTGCCATCATCTACGTTGCCCGCGGTTAGAAATCTGAGAATATCCACGTTGCCGAATGTTTGGAGGTTGGATGAGACAAAACCACTTAAATTAAGTCTCGTCTTTGCTTGATACTTAAAAAAACACGCAAATTTACAAAATTTTGCCCTCCAACCAAGCCACAAGATTAGCTTTTTGCTCGCTACTTGCCGAAGGATTGACTTGCAGGAGATAATTTTGCAGATAGCTTTCACGATTGGCTTGCAAAACTACATGCAAAAGTCTTTTCTGACGAAATATCGTCAGGATGACGGTCTGCTTGTTACCCAAGAGTTCGGAGAGGTTATTTTCTACTTTTCTATCATCAACGGCAATAATTTCATCAGCAAGGCTCAAAACTGCCGAAGCATTGGAATTTGGCTCAATAAGGCTTACTAGAGTAGCCCCATTTTTCTGAATAGTCTTGAAGCCAAAAACTTCCGAACCAAAATTGTAATGCTGAACAATCAGATTAAGAGCAAAATGTTCGGAAAGTTCTTGCAAAGGCTTATCCAAACTTTCTTTACCGAAAATGTATCTATCAAAAAAACTTTGCAGAGAACATTGAGCAATTTGTTCGGCAGTTTTCTGAAAATCTTGCATAGTGTAACCTTTGGCGGTTTTGCCGAATTGTTGCCACATAGCTTGCATTACATTATCTAACGAGGCTTTATTACGTGTATGCAAGCGTATAGTCCAGTCTAATAACATAGCTACCAAAGCTCCTTTGCGATAAATAGAAGGGTTGCGTTGTGGATAAATTTCATCTTTGGTATAGCCATCCACCCACAAATCAAAAGAGGCTTGGGCAAGCGAGGCTTGCAATCTGCCGAAATTTTCAAAATGACTTTTAAGCGTTTTATTGATTTCTGCCAAAAAATAATCCGACTCCCATACTCCTGAGCGTTGCAAAGCTACATCTCCGTAATACGTCGTGATACCTTCGGCAATCCAGCCTGTTTCAAAATAGGTTTCGGTATGGTAATTATAGGGCATCATTTCAATAGGACGAATTTTGCAAACATTCCAACTATGAAATAACTCGTGAGAAGCTATTCCAAGAAAACTATCATAAGACTCTTCATCATTCATTTTTTCGGCACTGCCTAAACAAATCAATGTGGAATTGCGATGCTCTACCCCATGATAAAACCTGTAAGGCAATATCAAAAACAAAAAGTGATATTCTTTTTCAGGAAATTCACCGAAAAGTTGGATTTGCCAAGCTGTAAATTTCTCAAAATCTTTCAAAACCACTTCCCAATCGGGTTGCCAGTCGCCTTGCAACCAAACGTGAAAAAGCGTTTGAGCAACTTCATAAGTTTTGTGTTCTAATGAAGAAGAAGCAATCAAGGGGCTATCTACCAAATGATGATAATTTTCAGCCCAAAGTATGTTTTTAGATTTTTTGGATAAGCCACAAGCTATTTGATAATTTTCAGGTACAGCAAGTTCCAGACCACAAGGTTCATCAAGGCGGTTTTCGGCATACATCAAGCAGTTGATAGGGTTGATATACACCAACGTATCATCAAGATACGAGCCTCCTGCATCCAACTGAAAGGCATAATAACGATATTTTACAATAACTTCTGAAACATTTTGAGTTTGCACCTGCCATGTATTACGATTAATTTTTCGGCAAGGCAAAGCATTTTGATGATTATCAAAAACGCTGAAATCAAAAATGTTTTTTGCATAATTTTGAAGTTCATAACGCCCTGGACGCCAAGCAGGTAAGTGCAAATTTAGGGCAGAAGTTTGAAGGTTAATAATTTGACATTCAATTTCTAAAAATCTACTTTGCGGATTGCTGTAACTAATACGATAATGTATCATTTTTTTAATTTTGGGTTATGAATTATCAAAGTTTTTGTAAAATGCAACATTTGCAAAATTAAATCAACGGCATTTTTGTTATCGCCAATATCTATCATCAGTTCAAAAGAGTCAAGCATTTCGGGATAATATTTGCCTATTCGGAATTTCGCATGGCTTCGTTTCATAATATAATGAAAAGGTGGAAACTCTATTACATTCACACAATATAAGTAGTCAAATTCTCTTTTTATGAACTCATCAACCTGTAAGGAATGTATAACTCCTTTGTTATCAATATCTTTGGCGGTAAAAAAATCAAAGCGGAAATCATAAGGGTTAGAGTGTTTTTCTTCAAAATAAGCAAGTGCCTTTACGTTTTTTTTATCTTTTTGCAAAAGTTTTACAAAATAATTGATAGCCTTAGGATTGTCATCATTAGAATGGCTAAAAAGTACACCTACATTGCGAGCATCTTCATAGTTGAGCGTAAAACGGGCAATCTCCCGAGCAGGTGCTTGCTTTTTTTTGGGTTTGAAAATGGAAATAAAGCTCTCTAAAATAGCCATAATGTAGAAAGTTTAGAGCCAATCTTTGATTTTGAGCCAAAAATACCGCTGAATTATACCAAAAAAAAATGAAAAATCCTAATGACAAGTCCGTAAATCTTTGGTGATTTGCTCAAAAGTACGTTTGGAGACTTTATTTCCAAAATTTGAAAGAATAAAATTAGTGATGTTATGAATTTCTGTGTCAGAAAGTTGAAGGTTGGCAGGCATGGGGTGGTTGTAAGTTTTTCCATTGACACGCACCTCACCTGTTTGTCCATAACGAATAATACAAGCTACTTTTTCAGGATTTTGAGCGAGCCAATCTGCTTCCGCAAGCGGCGGAATTAGATTAGCCAAGCCTTCTCCTTTTTCCATGTGGCAAGAAGCACAATGCTGTGCATAGAGTTTTTGTCCTTGCTCTTGGGTTTTGAAAAAAAACAGATTACCCAAAAGCAAGCCTATAAAAAAAAGTACAGGAAAAACCGCAAGTACAGATTTAGGGAGTCTCATTGAGCAAAATATCAATATCTTCGAGCAATTTATCTACTTCTTTGGGATTAGTACCTTCGTAAATGCCTCTGATGCGTCTTTGTTTGTCAATAAGAGCAAAATGCCCGCTGTGCAAATAACCTCCTGGTTCGTTTTTATCTTCGGTTACGGTTACAAAATACATCTTTGCCATTTGTTCAATATCGTTCCATTTTCCTGTAACTAAATGCCACTTTTTAGAGCTAATATTGATTTTCTTGGCATAAGCCCGCAGTACAGGCACACTATCTTCGCGTGAAATAGAATGTGAAAGCAGCAGAATGCGGTCATCGTTTTTGTATTTTTCATAGACACGGAGCATTTGTTGTTTCATTTTAGGGCAAATACTGGGGCAAGTTGTGAAAAAAAAGTCGGTTACATAAATTTTGCCTTCAAAAGTTTTCTCTGTTACTTCTACACTATCCTGATTGATAAAGCGAAACGCAGGAATAGTATGATAGAGCGTATCTGTAACCACTTTGCCATCTTTTTCAACTTGTATGGCTTGCCTTTCGCCCAAAATGGGCAAACGTTTTTCTTTTTCTTTACAACTCCAAAGTATAATGACTGTTAGCAATATAATTCTATATGTACGCATTGCAGTAATTTTTTTACAAACATAGCAAAAAGCAAACATTTCCGTACAGGAAAAAGTTTAACGAGCAGTAAAGGTAACTGAAATTTTTAAGATTTTACTTGCAGTGAATACTAAAAATTAGTAAATTTGAATTTTAACAATTTAATTTCACAATTTTATGCAAAAAGTAGAGAATGGGCACGTTGTAAGAGTACATTACACGGGCAGATTAACCACAGGGGAAATCTTTGACTCTTCGTATGGTAGAGAACCTCTTGAATTCACTATTGGCGAAGGGCAAATGATTCCCGGCTTTGAACAAGGCATTCTCGGAATGGTAGTGGGTGAGAAAAAAAGTATTCAAGTTCCTTGTGAGTTAGCTTATGGAGAAGTTTTAGAGGAAATGATTTTAGAAGTTCCTAAAAGTCAGTTACCTTTTGGTATGCCTTTGGAAGTAGGTACGCAATTGGCTATTAACTTGGCAAATGGCGGACAAATCCCCGCTGTCATGACCGCTGTTGGCGAGCATACTGTAACCATTGATGCCAATCATCCTCTTGCAGGGAAAGACTTGATTTTTGAAGTGCAACTCCTTGAAATCAATCCTAAAAAAAGTGGTTTAATCTTCTTTGACTAAAAATACAGAAACCTATAAGGTCGTAAGCCTTATAGGTTTCTGCTATCTCTAATAATTTTTTACTTTTTAGCAGTAGCTTTCTTATCGGTGGTATTTTCTTCTCCAGGTTTGGCAAAATCTACATTTTCCAAAATTAGCATATTGCTGGAGTTGGTTTTTAGCCCTTTGATTTTCTTGCTGTAAATCCTCAAAATTTCATCGTAGTAAAGCACAATGATAGGACATTCCTCAACTATCAGGTTATCCATTTTGTGATAATATTGATACAAAAGGTGATGGTCTTCGTCGTGTTCATCTTTTTCCTGAGCTTCCACGTATAATTTGTCAAATTCTTTATTTACAAAATGAGTTTTGTTAGGACCCACAGGAGAGAAATTTTTGCTATAAAACATAGCAAAATAATTTTCAGCATTAGGATAATCGCCTAGCCAAGACCCCCTGAAAAACAAAGCCTTTCCATCATCCACAATTTGTTGATGCTTTACGAACACACTCATTTCTATTTCAACTTTTATTCCTATTTCATCAAGGTTTTTTACGATGCTCTCTGCAATTTCTTTGTCTGTGGTATAAGTGTATAACTTGAATTTGGGTAATCCTTTACCACCTTCATAACCTAGTTCTTTTAGAAGTTGCTTAGCTTTTTCAGGATTGTAGGTATAACCTTTTACTACCACAGAGTCAAAAGAAGGTAAAGCCGCAGGGGTAACTCCCGAAACACCCGAAACACCTAATCCATTGCGAATAATATTTACAATAGCATCTCTATTGATAGCATAACTGATAGCCTGACGGAATTTCTTTTTCAAGAAGGGGTGAGTAGTATCTCCTTTATAAGCGGCAGGGTCTAATTGAAATCCGATATATTCGGTATTCATATAAGGAACTTTATCTATGTTATACTTTTTCTTAAATTCTTCTTTGATTTTGCCATTGACAATCATTTCTTTGGCGTTTTCAGAAAGACCCACGATAAAGTCCAACTTTCCTGCCATGAACTCTCTGTAAGCAACATTAGGGTCATTGATAAAGCGAACTTCCACGCCATCAAGGAAAGGTAGCTGTCTGCCTTCAGGGTCTTTTTTCCAATAATGCGGATTTTTTTCTAAAACCAAACGTTCTCCTTCTTTCCATTCTTTGAACCTAAAAGGACCTGTACCCACAGGATGCGAACGGAAATCATCGCCGTACTTTTCAATTGCTTCGTAAGGCACCACAAAAGCATAAGGCATTGTCAGCATATAAAGGAAAGGGTGAAAACGACGTTGCAAACGAATTTGAAGCGTGTATCTATCCAAAGCCACGAAAGCAGAGTCAGGATTAGGGTGAACTTTGTCTCTAAAAATCCAAGCCCCTGTACTGCGTGTTTTGGCACTTAGAATACGCTTGAAACTATACACAAAATCCTCAGCAGTAACTTCTCTACCGATACCATTCGGAAAGCAAGGGTCATCGTGGAAATGCACACCTTTACGAAGCACGAATGTATAGACGGTTTCAGTGCTATCCCAACGATATGCTTCTGCAATGGACTGCGTGGGATGCATATTCTCATCAAGCTCTAGTAAACCATTGAAAATTTGGGTAGTTGCCCAAATTGAGGCACGATTCCGAGCTTGTGCGGGGTCTAAGGAGTTTAAGCCACCTGTTTGATTGTAGCGGAAAATTTTTTTACCGCCATCTCCGTTTTGGTTGCCACAAGAAGCCAGTAGCAACACCAATGCCACAAATGAAAGTGAAAGTCTCATCATAAATTTTTCAAGGTAATTTTGAATAAATTTCCTATATTTGCAAGCAATTTCAAAACGCCTTTAAGGCTACTTTTTTTTGCAAAGATATATTTTTTCTGCAAGCAAATTAAACTTTTTTTTTCAAAAAAAACATTTTTTCACAATTTTATTTATTTTTGAAAGGCGTTTTGAAAAACGTTAATGAAAATTAGACGCTAAGTTTGGCAAGTGAGAATAAGATAAAAGTTTCAAGTTTAGAAGTTTAGGTGATTATTTTCTTAATGTGCAAAAACTCCAAACTCAAACTTCAAATGTGATTGGAAAAATTTTTTTTAGATGTTAAAACAACTTATTGAATAAACCTCTGAACCTTCAAACCTTAAAATCTTTGCGGATTCTATTCTTTTGAAAAATTATGGGTAAAATTATCGCTATTGCCAATCAAAAAGGAGGCGTTGGTAAAACCACTACTGCTATCAATTTAGCCGCCAGTTTAGCTACTTTGGGATTTCGTACTTTGCTGGTAGATGCCGACCCACAAGCCAATTCTACTTCGGGGTTGGGTCATAATCCCAAACAAGTTCAAAGTAGCATCTATGAATGCATGATAGAGCAGGCTAATATCAACGATACTATTTTAAGCACCTCTATTGAAAAACTTTTTGTTGTACCTTCTCATATTGACTTGGTAGGTGCCGAAGTGGAAATGATAAATCTGGAAAATAGAGAGGAAAAAATGCGAAAAGTTTTGCATCCTATCAAAGAAGATTATGATTTCATTATTATTGACTGCTCTCCTTCACTGGGACTTATCACGGTGAATGCTCTTACTGCCGCTGATTCAGTGATTATTCCTGTACAATGTGAATATTTTGCTTTGGAAGGTTTAGGTAAATTGCTCAATACTATTAAAATTATTCAATCTCGCCTGAATACCAAATTAGAAATTGAAGGAATTTTGCTCACTATGCACGACTCACGCGTAAGGCTCTCCACCCAAGTGGTAGAAGATGTGAGTAATCATTTCAAACAAATGGTATTCAAAACTGTAATTCCTCGCAATGTGCGTTTGAGCGAGTCGCCGAGTTTTGGTTTGCCGGCTATTCAGCACGATGCTACCAGCAAAGGAGCAGCTAGTTATCTAGAACTTGCCAAAGAAATTTTAAGTAAAAATAAATTAGCGTAAATCAATCATCAAGAAAATGAAAAAAGGTGTTTTAGGAAGAGGTTTAGGTGCTTTGTTATCAGACTCTCACGCAGTAGAAGAAAAATCAACTTTGCCACAAGCCAGCATCAATGAAATAGACATCAACGCTATTGAGGTCAATCCGTATCAGCCTCGCACCGATTTTGACGAGGAAGCCCTGCAAGAACTTACAGAGTCTATCAAATTGCAGGGGATTATTCAACCTATCACGGTACGCAAATTAGAAGAAGGACGCTATCAACTGATTTCAGGTGAAAGACGTTTGCAGGCATCCAAAAGAGCAGGTCTGAAAACTATTCCTGCCTACATCCGCACCGCCAACGACCAACAAATGTTGGAAATGGCTCTTATTGAAAATATCCAAAGAGAAAATCTCAATCCTATTGAAATCGCAATGAGCTATCAAAGACTAATTACTGAATGTAATCTCAAACAAGAAGAGTTAGGTGAGCGAGTAAGTAAAAATCGCACTACGGTTGCTAATTATTTGCGTTTGCTCAAATTACCTCCTATCATTCAAGCGGCTTTGCGTGATAAACAAATCACTATGGGACATGCCCGAGCTATCATCAATGTTGAAAACCCTGATACTCAAATCGCTATTCTGAAAAAAATCCTTGCCGAAGACCTTTCCGTACGAGCTGTAGAAAATTTAGTCAGGAATTTAGCTTCTCCCAAAGAAAAACAGAAAAAAACACAAACTTCGCCCCTTTCTTATGAACTCAAACAACTACAACAAAAACTTTCTTCGCATTTTGGAACAAAAATTGCAATCAAAGCTAATGCTAAAAATCAGGGGGAAATCAAAATTCCCTTCCATTCGGCAGAAGATTTGAATAGAATTTTGGAGTTGTTGCATTTATGATGACACAAGACACAAGACGCAAGACACAAGACACAAGACGCAAGACGCAAGACGCAAGACACAAGACACAAGACACAAGACACAGGACGCAAGACACAGAACACAAGACGCAAGATACAAACTATAAAAAGCAAGCTATCATAAAAAATTGTAGGTTAATTAGTTGGGGAGTGATTTTGTATTTGTTTTGCAGCTACACACAAGCCCAAGATACCTTGCGAATTAGCAAGTCTTTGTCTGTTAATCGCCCACGCGAAGCGGCATTCCGAGCGGCAGTTTTGCCCGGTTGGGGACAAATTTACAACAAAAAATACTGGAAATTACCTATTGTTTATGGAGGTGCAGCAGCAATAGGCTATGGCATTTACTGGAATAACAGCTACTATCAATATTTCAAGAATGTGTATCAAGAAGCCTATCTGACAGGTAATCCTCAACAAATCAATCTCACTGCCGCAGAAGCCCTACGCAATCAATTCCGCAGAAATAAAGAACAACTTATCATTGCAGGTGTTATATTTTACGGCTTGACTATTGTTGATGCCATTGTGGATGCTCACTTTTCCAACTTTGATGTAAGTGATGATTTGAGCTTTCGGCTCGTACCTAAAATAGATTTCAGCCCACAAGGACAACATTATATAGCTTTTAGTTTGCTTGTTCGTGCCAAAAGATAGAACTCTCAAAATTATCAGTTTTTCAAGTTTTATACAGCATCTTTTGCCGTTTCATTTGGAGCCTTTTGGTTGATACATCGCTTTGCTATGGGCATACTTTAATATTCAGCAATAAACCAATATGCTCAATACCCCAAAGAGAATCTTAAAATCAAAATGCTTTGAGCTAAAAATTAGGATAAAATTTTCGCAACAGATTTCTCAAAAAAATATAATTTTGAAGCAAATGCACATCTCAATGCAATAAGGCTATTTTATGAAAAAAAATATCGTTATTCTCAATGGCAATAAACTTACAATCAATGAAGTAATTCAAGTAGCTTGGCAAGGAGCAGAAGTGAGAATCAGTAGTGAATGTTACCAAAAGATACAAAAAAGTCGTGATTTTATTATAAAACAAGTAGCCGAAAAGAAAATCATTTATGGTGTAACCACAGGTTTTGGGGCAAATGCCTCCAAAGTGATTGACGATTACGAAGTTGCCAAAACCTTGCAGAAGAATCTTTTGCTCTCACATGCTTGTGGAGTAGGTAAGCCATTTAGCACTGAAATTGTGCGGGCTATTATGCTAATTCGTCTTAATACTTTACTTGCAGGACATTCAGGCGTGAAAATAGAAACCGTCAATTTACTTGCTCGTTTGCTTAATTTGCGTATTCATCCTGTCATTCCTTCGCAAGGTTCGGTTGGAGCAAGCGGAGATTTATGTCCTTTGGCTCACATGGCTCTGGTACTGATTGGAGAAGGTTTTGCAGAAGTTGAAGGGCAAATTCTTACAGGCAAAGAAGCCTTACAAAAATTCAATTTAAGCCCCCTAGAACTGGAACACAAAGAAGGAATTGCCTTGCTCAATGGTACAAGTATTATGGCGGCATTGGGTGTTTGGGCGGTATATCAAGCCAAAGATATACTCTACAAAGGTCTGAAAGCTGCTTGCATGATGTTTGAAGCACTTGGAGCAAGAAGTCAAGCCTTTGATAAACGTTTGCACCGAGCCCGAAAACACCGAGAACAACTCAAAATAACGCAGTTTATTCACAAATTTACTGATAAATCTACCCTTTTGGGCATTGAAAGCATAGAGATTGTCAAATTGCTTTTTCATAAAATCCAACCCCATCTTACAGAAGAACATACCCAAGAAATTCTTAAAAAAATTGAACAAAATCCTCACCAAATTGGATTTTTGAAAAACTATTTGCCTCACGAGGAAAATTTGCCTTATAGTTGGCTGAGTTTGCATAAAATTCTGACTTTTGCCGAAAAGAAAATTACTCCGCAAGATGCTTATTCAGTGCGTTGTACGCCGCAGGTGCTTGGGGCAAGTTTGCAGGCTATACATCACACAGAAAGCGTGATTGAAGCTGAACTCAATGCTATTGTTGATAATCCTTTAATTTTCGCTGAGAATGCTTCAGTGGTTTCAGGAGGTAATTTTCACGGTGAGCCTTTGGCTTTGGCTTTGGATTATTTGAAAATTGGGGTGGCTGAAATGGGTAATCTTTTTGAGCGTCAAATCAATAAATTAGTTGATGAAGCTACCAACGATTGCTTACCTGCTTTCTTGGCGGCAGATACTTCGGGCTTACATTCGGGCTTAATGATACCGCAATATGTAGCGGCAAGTTTGGTTTCTGAAAATAAAGTCTTGGCTCACCCTGCTTCCGTAGATTCCATTCCTACTTGTGCCAACCAAGAAGACCACGTGAGCATGGGAACGATTGCAGGCAGACAGGCTTTGGAAATTACCGAAAATGTCCGAAAAATTGTAGCCATCTTGATGATAACGGCTCATCAAGCTCTGCATTTGCGGAAAAGACAACTCAAACGTATTGATTACAAAATCAAACTCGGCAAGGAAACGCAAAAACTACATAAAAAATTAGACGAATTAGTAGGCTTCATTGAAAAAGACCGCTTTTTACACCAAGATATTGAGGTAGTTTTAGCAAACTGGGATAGCTTGTAGATTAAGAAATTTCAAGGGTTAATCCGTCATAGGCTAAAAAGATATTTTCAGGTAGAGTTTTGCTAATTTCCTCGTGCAAACCCATTTTGTGACTAATATGCGTAAAATACGTTTGCTCTGCCCCGATGTGTTGAGCTACTTGGATAGCTTGCTCTAAATTGTAATGAGAAATATGATTTTCTTTTTGCAAAGCATTGAGAACCAATACTTTTGAGCCATAAATTTTTTGCATTTCTTCTGATGCAATGTAATTGGCATCGGTAATATAAGTAAAATTTCCTATCCGATAACCCAAAACAGGCAAACGATAGTGAAAAACCTCAATAGGCATAATCTTTAAGCCGTTAACTTCAAAACTATGTTCTTTACTGATTTCATGCAATTCTACTTGGGGTATGCCTGGATAACGTTTTTCGGAAAAAATATAGGCAAATTCGGTTTTAAGTTGGTTTAAGACTTTGGCAGTGCCGAAAAGTGGCATATTCTTTTTTTGAAAGAAATTGAAAGGACGAATGTCATCAAGTCCTGCGGTGTGGTCTTTATGTTCGTGAGTGAAAAGAATTGCATCTAATTTTTTCACCCCTGCCCGAAGCATTTGCCAACGAAAATCGGGACCTGTATCTATGACAACATTTGCCAACTCGGTTTCTATGAAGACAGCAGAACGTAAGCGTTTATCTTTGGGATTTTCAGAGCGACAAACAGCACATTCGCATGCTATCACAGGCACACCTTGTGAAGTGCCTGTTCCTAAAAATGTAACCTTAACCATTGAGATTTTCTTGCATTAACTCCTCGTAAAATCTTTTAGTTTTCACGCTCAACAGATTTTCATCAATTTCTACTTGTTTGAGTATATCCAGTAGGGAGTTAATTTTCCCCTCCAAAGAAAAATACTTATTCACCACAATAATACGTTTTTCTTTCAGAATACAATAGCCCGACTTGAAATTGCCTTTTTCGTAACGTAAGAATAAATTACTTTCAGCAAAAATATCTTCAATTTTGCTCAAAAACGCAGGTGTATATTTAATTTCCATAGAAAATTCAAAATGAACTAATTAGGCAGTTATTTATGAGAAAATTGATACACTTCTAAACTTCAAATCCTTCAAGTTCCAACTTCAAATTTTTCAGATTTGCTTTCTCAATCTTGCCACAGGGATACCCAGTTGCTCGCGATATTTGGCAACGGTACGGCGAGCAATATGATAACCTTCATCTTTAAGCATTTTTTCGAGTTTTTCGTCAGAAAGAGGGTCGCGTTTGTCTTCATTATCTACCAATTCTTTGAGTTTGGCTTTGACTTCACGGCTACTTGCCTCTTCTCCTTCATCTGTGGCAATACCTTCGGAGAAAAAGTATTTGAGCGGATATACTCCGAATTCAGTTTGTACGGTTTTGCTACTGACCACCCTTGAAACCGTGGAAATATCCATACCCACTTTTTCGGCAATATCTTTGAGAATCATAGGTTTGAGTTTAGTTTCATCTCCTTCTAAAAAAAACTCATACTGATGTGTGGCAATTGCTTGCATAGTTTTCAGTAATGTCTCTTGTCGCTGCTTGATAGCATCAATAAACCACTTAGCAGCATCTAACTTTTGTTTCACGAAAGTAATGGTTTCTCTCACACTTTTATCCTGACGTTTATTTTTTTGGTAATCTTCTAACATCTCTGCAAATGAAGGACTAATACGAAGTTGAGGAGCATTACGAGCATTCAGCATAATTTCTAATTTACCATTGTTGTTGGTTACAATAAAATCAGGAATGATGTGTTGCGAACCACCACTTTCAGAGCTTGAAGAGTTACCTGGTTTAGGATTGAGTTTGGTAATGAGTTTTAGTACAGCTTTTAGTTCATCTTCCGAGATGTTTAAGCGTCTTTCAATTTTTTCGTAGTGTTTTTTGGTAAATTCATCAAAATTATCTTCAATCACTTTTATTGCACAATCTAAAATTTTCTTTTCTGCCTCTGTGTGTATTTCTTCTATTTTCTTGCGTTTGAGCTGAATAAGCAAACATTCTTGTAAATTACGAGCCGCTACACCGGGCGGGTCAAATTGTTGAATTTTTTTAAGAACACTTTCCACTTCTTTTTCAGAAACATCAATATAGTGATTGAGAGCAATATCCCCAATAATAGCCTTAATTTCTCTACGCAAATAGCCGTCATTATCTAAACTTCCAATTAGTTGCTTGCCTATAATTTGCTCTTTTTCAGAGAGTTTCAAATAACCTAGTTGCGTTTCTAAAAATTCTAAAAAAGTTGTTTCCGAAGCTAAAGGCAAACTTTTTACTTCATCGTCTTGGCTATAATTATTATCTTGGGTTTTGTAACTTTCTTCCTCTAATTCTAGATATTCGTCAAGGCTCAAATCATCCTCGTTAGTATCTTCATTTGTTTCATACTCTGTTTCTTCGTTGTTTTCCTCTTCAAAATCCTCGTTTATGTTGTTTTCGTCATCACTAAAAGCATTATTTTCATTTTCTTCCTGATTAGTTTCAAAATCAAAAATCTCCTCTTTACCCTCTTCTAACGCAGGATTTTCAGCTATTTCTTCCTGAATACGAGCCTCTAATTCGGCAGTAGTGATTTGTAAAAGTTTAATGAATTGTATCTGTTGAGGAGAAAGTTTTTGCTGTAAAGATTGCTGCAAGTTGAGCTTTTGCATAGGCTTATGAAATTAAGTTCGCTAATGTAGCAATAATTTTGCCAAACTCAAAAAAACGTCAAAAAAATTTTAATAACTATCGCTACAAACAACTTCTGTAACTATGAACTTCTAACATCAAACTTGATAAGTGCTAAATTTTTGATGTAAGTTCCAGACTTGTTCAATAAGAGAATGCTTTTCATCGTTGTAGATGACAAAATCAGCGAATTTCAGTTTTTCTGTTTCGGGGAGTTGTTTTGCCATAATGCCCTGAATTTCCTGCTTGCTTCTTTGGGGGTCGCGTGCTTGTATGCGTTTCAGGCGTAACTCTTCGGGAGCAGAAACTACAATAAGTTTATCCAAAGAACGATAAGCCCCTGACTCAATCATCAAGGCAGCTTCGCGTAAAACGTATGGAACATTTTTTTGTTTGGCAAGCCAATGTAAATAATCTTGTGCCACCGCAGGATGAACCAAACTATTGATAATTTTAGTTTTTTCAGGATTAGTGAAAACTTGCTCAGCTAAAAAACGTCTGTTTAGCGAACCATTGGGCAAATAAGCATTTTCGCCAAAATTCTCAATAATGGCAGATTTCAACTCCGAATTTTCCACCATTACGGCTTTAGCTCGTGAGTCGGCATCGTAAATAGGTATGCCTAAAATCTGAAAAATTTTAGCCACAGTGCTTTTTCCTGAACCAATGCCTCCTGTAATACCAATTTGAAGGATTTTAGTCATTTTTTTTGGTAATAGCTTTTATTTTATAGTGTGGATTGATAATTTCGGCACTTTCAATGCCTTGTGGAATATGCTCCAAATGCAGTGTAATGGTAGAATCTTCGGGATGAAACTTATTGAAATCAGCAATGACATTGAAGTCTTTCAAATCAATTTCTTTCTCCATACTTGCCTTAAAAACGCACAATACTTCTGCACGTTTTTGCACTAAATCAACATTTTCAGGAAAATTCACCTTTTCAATATCAAATCGCAACCTACGTGTAAAAAAACGTTCTACGTTGAAACTAACTCTCACGTTAGAAGGAAAAGCTTTGAGGTTAGAATTTTCCCAAGCCGAAAGACTCACTAACTTATCAAAGTTTTTTCGAATGCTGTTTTCACGAATAGTAAGCGGTAACGAGTCAGGCAACTGATTGATTTTTTCTACACTTCCCTCAAAAGTAACTACCTGTGGATTGATATAAATAGGACTTACAATCCGATAACCTTCTCGTAGCATCTTATTGAGGCTTTCTCTGCGAACATATAAGCGTACTATTTTTCGTACGTTCCGATTATTATTGATGAAAAAAGTATCATTTTTAATTTCCACGATTTTCATATCTTTATCCAACCTGCTTGCCAGAACATTACGCAAACTTCCCGAAAGTACATAGTTATGCACTTGCGTAGCTGGTATTTGGTAGTAAAGTAATCTTTCTTTCTGATTAGCAAAGATTTCACGAGCAATTTTCCAGCCTGTCCCTGAAAGTGTTACTAAAATACTTCTTTGAAAAGTATCTACATTTGTGCCATTAGCATATTGCAAGCGAACAGGATAAGTTAAAGAATAGGTTTGTTCGGTATTGAGTTGATAGAAAAACCAAAACAAAAATGCAAAAAACAAACTCAATATCATCGCTCTGAAATTGCTTTGGTCTTCACCAATAAGCACTTCTTTGAGCCAATGAAGCAAGTTTCTAAAAAATTGCATAAACACTTATTTTCACAAAAATACAAAATTTGATTTTTTGCCAAATATGAAAATTGTAATTTTGCGTTTGTAAATTATACCATAAGCCTTCTGAAAAAGTCTTCTTTTCAACTTATGTTCAATTTTCTCCTTGCACCCGATTTAGGGCATTTATCATTACTTGAAAAAAAGCCTATTTTAGTTTCTTTCAGAAAGTTAGTTCCTGAAATTACCAGCACTACTTACCTAACGCACGGCATTTATTATTATCCTGCTAAATTCATTCCGCAGGTGGTTCGTTTTTGCATAGAAAACTTTACACAAAAAAACGACTGGATAATAGACCCTTTTGCAGGAAGTGGTACAGTGCCATTAGAAGCCTATCTTTTGGAGAGAAATTGTATAGCCATAGATTTGAATTATTTGCTCAATCATATTATTCCTTTGAAAATTCCACACAAAGACGACAAACTAAGCCCTTCAATTTTGCAAGAAAAAATACATTTTGTTCTGAATAGCACTCAATATTTTCATCCACAGTGGTCAAATATTGCATACTGGTATCCTTCGGCAATGCTTTCGGTGCTTGAAAGATATTGGGGAGGGCAAAAAGCATTGCCCCAAGATATGTATGCTCAAATTATTGAAGCAGCTTTGCTCAAAGTAAGCAAATATTTTTCTTATGCCGAACATAAAACCCCCAAGCTATTCAAATCCAAGCAAAAAAAAATTCTCATAGAAAAATTGCTCTCGCAAAATTGGCAGCAACAAATGCAAGAAATGCTTTGGGCTGTTTCTTTGGAAATATTAGAGGCTGTTAATCAAGTAATTGCCCGAAACCAACTAAATTCTGCTCGTACTTTGTATTTTGGCGGCGTGGATAGTGCCGAATTTGAAGTAAATAAAGAAGCAGATTGCCTGATTACATCACCGCCTTATTTGCAAGCCCAAGAATATATCCGAACCTTTAAGTTAGATTTGTATTGGCTGGGGTATGATGAAAATGCTGTGAAAAAAATTTCTAAACTTGAAATTCCCTACCGAAAAACCAGTGTTTTTGTGCATACACCTACACTAGACGCACTACGCAAAAAAGTTCATCATAGCAAACTATCTCAAATTTTAGAGGCTTATTTTTATTTTACCTTGAAGGCATTAGAAAATAGTATTGCAAACCTTAAAAAAGGCAGTAAAATTTGTATTTTTGTAGGAAATCCTAAAATAGATGGCATAGAAGTAGAAACTTGGCGAATTTTCATGGAACATTTTGAATCAAGAAACTGCTCATTTAGAGCAGTTTATGAAGACCGTATCCAAAGCCGACAGCTTTTCAAGGCACGTAATAACAAAAACCCCGAAGGCATGAAATCAGAATTTTTGTTGGTTATGGAAAAGCAGTAAATTTTAGCGAAATAAAGATTTTGTCATGAATTTTAAGTTGAAAAGTAAATTTTTAGTATAAATTTTCAGAAAAATGCTTGATTTTATCATAAACGAATGGCAAGAAGCTCAAAAGGTGCTTGTAAATTTTTTTCAAGATGAAAAAAATCTACAAGGTATAGCCCAAACTGCTAAGCTAATGATACAAGCTATTCAGCAGGGAAAGAAAATTATAGCTTGTGGCAATGGAGGTTCGCACTGCGATGCTATGCACTTTGCAGAAGAGCTAAGCGGTAAATACCGAGAAAATCGCCCTGCTTTGCCTGCTCTGGCAATCTCAGATAGCGGACATATTACCTGTGTAAGCAATGATTATGGTTTTGAGTATGTGTATGCTCGTTTTTTGGAAGCATTAGGGCAAGAAGGTGATGTTTTGGTGGCTATTAGTACTAGTGGCAACTCTCCAAACGTACTGAAAGCCGTTGAATTTGCTAAGCAAAAAGGGTTGCTTACGATTGCTCTTACAGGCAAAGACGGCGGAAAACTCACCACATTAGCTGATTACGCACTCTGTGTGCCACATTTCGGCTATGCCGACCGCATTCAGGAAATTCATATCAAGATTATTCATATCTGGATAGGATTGATTGAACAGGAAATTTTCGGCAAAAAATAAGATTTTGTTGAAAGTGAACACTTTTCAAGACAAAATACGCCTGGTTCGTAGCGGTAGAGATTATTTTGATACGCTTAAAACTATTTTGCAAAAAGCACATTATTGTATTCATTTGCATACTTATATCTTTGAAGAAGACGAAACAGGTAGAGAAATCGCAGAAATACTTATCCAAAAAGCCCAAGAGGGTATCAAGGTTTGTGTATTGGTAGATGATTTTGGCTCCAAAGATTTGAGTAAGAAATTCAAACAACAACTACTTTCGCAAGGAGTACAAATTCGTACTTTTTCACCTTTTCAGATTTTCAAGTTACGTTTCGGCAGAAGGCTGCATCAGAAAATTGTAGTCATAGATATGAAATTTGCTCTCATTGGCGGAATCAATATCGCCAACAAGTACGCAGGAATAGGCAGAAAAGAGTGGTTAGATTTTGCCGTATTACTGGAAGGTGAAATAGTAAGGCAATGCTTTTGGATTTGTCAGCAGTTCTGGGACAAGAAATATCAAAGAGATGTTTTTATCCAAAACCGACATATCTTTCTTTTGCAGCAAGATTTTTTCAGAGGGAAAAAAGAAATTGCCCGTGCTTACCGAATGGCTATTAGCAAGGCTCAAACTGAAATCTGGATAGTTGCAAGTTATTTCTTGCCTAATAAATCTTTGCGGAAACTGCTAATTCGCAAAGCCAAACAAGGAATAAAAATCAAGATTTTACTTTCCGCAATTTCAGATGTGCAATTTTTCAAAAAAGCTACGGAGTATCTTTATGCTGAACTTGAAAGAGCTGGCGTGCAAATCTATGAGTATTTGCCCAGTGTAGTACATGGCAAAGTAATGGTAGTGGATAGAAATTGGGCTACAGTGGGTTCGTACAATCTTAATGCTATTAGTGAGTACATGAGTGTGGAAATGAATGTTGCAACCACAGAAAAAACTTTTATTGAGGTTTTACGTGCAGATTTGCAAAAAATTTTTGAGCAAGAAAGCATCTTACTTGAAAAAGCCTACAAGAGGCGTAATATTTTTACAAGGGCTTATTTTTGGCTGATTCGCTTTATCTTGAAGTTGGCTATTCGTTTCTTGCGGAAAAACAGACAAAGTTACTTGCGAGAGTAACTTAATTTACCTCAAAAGAGGCTTTACCCAACAACTGACCGTCACAGTATAGCTCTACTAAATGAGTACCTTTTTGGAATTGGTTACCTTTGCGAAAAATAATTTCTGTACTACGACTACCCTCGTTGTTGAAATTGAAAGTATGTAAAGTAGTGTAGTTCATTTCTCTGCCATTAGCATCGGCGAATCTGCCTCCGTCGGGTCCTACCATAACTGCTCCCGAAGGCTCTACAATTCTTACATAAATATTTCTATTGCCTGCTTTGGCAGCACTATTTTCCATAATTTTTACGTGGATTTTAAGTTTAGCAAGTCTTTTAGCTCTAAATTTACCGTCATCATCGCTTCTGCCTTTTTCATCTAAACCTTCTAATCGGATATTTTCGGCTCTAAGTACAGCGGCTTTGGCAAGAGTAGCTTCCAAGTCTTGCTTTTGCTTTTGAATATTGCTCATAGAGTCAGCAAGACGTTTTTTTTCTGCTTCGGTTTTAGTTACTTTTTGCGAAAGTTCTTTCTTTTCCACTTGCAAAGTTTTAATTTCTCCTTCTTTTTGGGCAAGCAAGTTTTCATAATCTCGGATTTTTGCATCATACTGCTGAACAAGTTTATCTATATCAACGTTAGCCGAGTTACGAGCATTGGCAATATCTTTTTTTAGTTGTTCTTGGATTTCCAATAAGGCTTGATAATCTCGGTTCATCTTTTTGGCTTCCGCAATACGAATATCTAATTCGCGACTCACCGAGTCTAATTTTGAGCTTTTATCTTCCAATTCAGCTTTTTGCTTTTCAATAAAAATATCTTTTTCAATACTTTCTTGATTGCTTTGCATCATCAAATACACCAAAATAATATTGACAATGGCTAACACCACCAAAGCAACAATAAAAAAGGTGGTTCTTTTGTCATTTTTTGAAATTTCAACAGTCATAATTGATATTTTTTTGCATAGTATCAATAACACTTTTGACAAAAGTAATTTTTTTGGCAGATATTTGCAAAAAAATAAAAGAAAATTGATGAATAGTTTTAGGAAAATTAAATTGCATTTAACTGAAACTTGCAATAGCTTTTGAGCAAAAGGGTAAATTTATGCAAATTAGGCACGCGAATACGTTTTTGCATAATAGTTTCGGCGGGTTGTGCTTTAATTTTTTTGAAAAGAGTTGTATAATACACGTAAGCCAAATAAACACCCATTCTTGCACCTCTGGGTAGCTGAACAATGCCTTTGTAGGCTTCATCAAAATCTTTTTGGATATCGGCTTCTATGAGCTTTTTGGTTTTTTCGTCAAATTTTTCAAAATTTACTTCGGGGAAATAGGTTCTGCCTCTTTCGTAGAAATCGCTTTTCAGGTCACGCAAAAAATTGATTTTCTGAAATGCCGAACCCAAACTACGAGCAGGTTCTCTGAGTCTTTCATAGAGCTGATTATCACCTTCGCAGAAAACTCGCAAGCACATCAAGCCTACCACTTCGGCAGAGCCGTAAATGTATTCTTTGTATTTGGCACTATTGTATTCTTTGAAGTACAAATCCATTTCCATGCTATGCAGAAAAGCCTCAATGAGTTCTCTTTCAATATTGTATTGATTAACAACAAGTTGAAAAGAGTGTAAAACAGGATTCAGACTGATTTTTTCAGCAATAGCATCAAAGGTATCTTTGCGGAAACGTTCTAAAAGTTCTTTTTTGTTATGCTCGTGAAAAGTATCTACAATTTCATCGGCATAGCGAACAAATCCGTAGATAGCATAGATAGGAAAATGAAAACGCTTGGCGAGTGTCTTGATGCCCAAAGTGAAAGAAGTGCTATAATGTTCAGTAATAAGTTTGCTACATTTGAGTGTAGTAATATTGTATAGCTCAAGCATAAAGGTATGCTTTTAGGTTAAAAAATTGCTTTTTAGTATAACTTTCAATCGTAATTTTTTGTTTCAGTAGCCAACAAAGATTTTTCATAATTGATTAAATCCAACAGCAAATCTGTAAGGTTTGAAGGCGTTTCTTCTTGAAAATTAGCATACTTGCAATACAAAACAGTTTCACTACTTTGCTGAAACGCTATATCACCGTACAAATTATTCGTATGATTTTCGTAAAATAAGATATTAAAAACTGCCTTCCCTTCTGAATCAACATAGTTACAACGAATTTGCCAACGCATACGCTTGCGTACGTTGCAAAGTTTAGTAAGCAAATTCAGTATGGTAACTGATAAATCCATAGTCAATTTTTTGGAAATATCCTTGACCAAGTTATTATGAAAAACGTAATTATTCCTTCTCCGACATTTCAAATAATTCCACAAGAACTTGTTCTTTTTTGCTCATTTTCATATTCTTTTCAACGCTTGGTAAGGACGTGCATAACTGAAACGAGCTATTTCAGTAGCTTGATAGTAGCCGTCCAAACCACTCACAACAGCTGTACCTGCCCTTTGTAAGTCTATGAAACCATCAGAACGCAAACAATCATCAGGCAAGTAAAACTCTTGCACCTCACCGATTATCAAATATACTTCGTTGGTTTTGATAAAAATTTCCTCTACAAATTTCATTCCTATCTTAATTTGACTTTCTGCCACATAAGGAGCAGGAAAATTATTCAGATAAATAGGCTTGAAACCACAAGTTTCAAATTCTGAAACTTCTTTGGGATATTTGGCAGAAGTTTGATGAGCTTTCTCTACAAAACTAGTATGTACGTGATTAAACGTATAAAAGCCTGTTGCGTGGATATTATCATAGGTATGGCGTTCCACCGTAGTAGGACGCATCACAAATGCAATATGCGGTGGATTAGCCCCTAAATGCACCAACGAATTGAATATCGCTAAATTTTCTTTGCCTTCTGTATCTTTCGTGCCTATAAGATTTGCATTTTTGAAGCCAATCAATGTGTTCATCAGATTACGGCGATATAGCGTTTCAAGATTGAGCAGTAACTCTTTGGTAAAATAAGCCATATATGAATAATTTTATGCTACCTACAATTTTTTTTCACCCAATTTTCCACTTCTGTGTCATCTTCGCCCATTTGGAGAGCCTTTTGGTAGTCGGCACAAGCCCGTTTGTTATTTTTGAGCATTCTGTAACAATTACCCCGATTTTTGAGTTTGCGAGCAGTTATAAATTCCTCACCCATAGCAAAAAGCATATTGTAATCGGCGATTGCCCCTTTGAAATCATTTAGTTTCATTTTGCTGTAAGCCATTTCGGCAAGCACTTCGGCATCTTTCTTAATTTTGTAGGCTCTTTGGGCATATTCAAGGGCTTTGGCATAGTTTTGTGTTTCATTTTCCAACCAAGCCAGTTCGTACAACAAATCAAAGTTTTCAGACTCTATGGCAATAGCTTTTGATAAATACTCTTTGGCTTCTGCCCATTTTTCGTTTTCGGCAGCAATTTCAGCTTTCATAGTTAGAATTTTAACTTTATCCGAAGGATTTGCCGAGTCAATATTTTTGTAAAGTAAGTTCAAACGTCCATTAAATTGCTCAAAGAAATAAGGATTCTCTCGCATTTTAGTTTCCTCACGAAGATTCAATTTTTTATCTTTTTCCAGAATACGAATCATATCGGGAATGACTTCTGCCACTTTGTATTCATTCTCCAAGCAAGAATCTCCGTAGAAATAAGCATCATAGTAAAGGTCAGTTTTTGCGTAGTAGCTGAATAACTCAAAAGCCACTTCGGGAGTTGCTCCACCTTGATAGTAGGCTTTGCGAAAATTTTCAACTGCCTTTATTGTATCTCCCATTGACTTATAAGCCAATCCCTGATAATAAAATGTTTCATTATCTTGCACTCCCAGCCTATCCAATTTCTGTATGAAATGTATGACACTCCGATATTCTTTTTGTTCAAGGGCATTTTTTGCCATTTCTTTGTATTGTTCTGCTGAATATTTGGAATTTTTTTTGAGAATATTATGGAGAGGAATGGGTTGAGCCGAAACCAAATCCGTCCAATACCAACGTTTTTTGTATTTGTAGGCTTCCAAAAAAAACGTGTCAATGGCATTATTCAAAGTTACATATACAGGAATTTGATAGTAATTTTTAGCAATCAGATACAATTCTTGGGGTTTTTCTACTTTTTGGAGAGAGATTTTTTGATGTTCAACCTCTAAATCAAGCAAACTTTGGAGAATACTTTGCAATTTATTAGAGAGGTTATTGGTGTCTTTGGCTAAAATTTCTTGAATTTCTTGTTTGGTTTTTTCCTTAAAAATTTCCACAAAATTTGGATAAAGTTCGGCAGGAGCGGAAATCGCCTCCAAATTTTGCAAACTTCTTGTTTGAAGCATTTTTAAGAAACTTTGGGCAAGCTCTTTTTCGTTTTTTACACCCTTTTGGGCAAAAACTATTTGTGAAAAAAGAGAAATTAGCAGAAATAACCTTTTCATACTTGTATTTTCAACAAACATACAAAGCAATTTGCGAAAATACAAGTTTTATGGGCAATTTTTAGACTTGAATCCCTACCACTAAAATATCATCAGTTTGGTTGTATTTGCCTTTCCAATCCTGAAAAGTCCTGATAAGATGTTCTTTCTGTTCTGCAAAAGAGAGCGTATGAATATTTGTAAGAAGTTTTTTAAGGCGTTTGTTGCTGAATTTTCTATATTTTTCTCCACCGAGTTGGTCTTGAAGTCCGTCAGTAATTAAATAAAAGATGCTTTCAAGGCTTTGCAAGGCAATATTCTGATTATGAAAAGTAACATCAATATCCCATTCAATATTTCTGCCCCCCAAATAAAATTTGTCCGATTGATACTCAATAAGATTTTGATTTTCAAAAAGATATAAATTTATCATAGAACCTGCATAAGTAATAGTACGTTTATGCGTATTGATGCGGCAAATGGCAATTTCCATGCCGTCCATGTTTTGAGTAATGTCTTTGTTCAAAACCTCATTGAGCGAATGGTTAAGTTCGTGCAAAATTTGAGCAGGGTTGTAGATTTCTTTTTCAATAATAATTTTATCCAAGAGGTCATTGCCGATCATGCTCATAAACCCACCAGGAACACCATGTCCTGTGCAATCGGCAACGGCAATGATTTTTTCGCCATTATATTCACTCTGTGAATTCTGTATTTCGTAAAACCAGTAAAAATCTCCGCTTACAATATCTTTGGGCTGATACCATATAAAAGCATTTTTGAAAGCCTTCTGCAAATCTTGTTCTAGTGGTAAGATAGCTTCTTGAATGCGTTTGGCATACAAAATACTTGCCGTGATATTTCGGTTTTGTAGTTCTATTTCTTGTTTTTGTTTCAAAAGAAGTTGATTTTTGGTGGTTTTGTCAATGTTGTTTTTCCAAAGCATCACTGAAAGCACTGCCAAAAGAATAGCAACGATTGCCGAAGTTATAATAATTACATCTCTGAACCGAATTTGCGATTCTTTGATTTTCTTTTCTCGTTCAATTTCTACTTGCCTTTTTTCATCATCAAAAATAGATTGTAATACAGCAATTCTATCGTTGGATTTTTGATTGTAAAGTGAGTCTTTATAGGCATTTGCTAATTTTTCGTAATAAAAGGCTTTGGCAAAATCTTGCTTTTTTTCATACAAATCCGCTAAATATTCATAAGTCCGTTTGATAGCTACTTTGATATTGTTTTTTTGAGCGATTTGTATAGCCTGAAAGTAAATTTCTTCGGCTTTGGCAAAATTCCCTTTTTTGTATTCAATTCTGCCTATTCCATTCAAAAGTCGTGGAATGGTGTAAAGGTCATTGTTTTTGAGGCGTAATTGATAGGCTTTTTCATAATACAATGAAGCTTTTTCCAAGCTATCTACGTGCAAAAAACATTCTGCTATAAAACTCAACAGGTCAGCAATAGTTTTTTCGTTACCAACTTTTTCAGCACGAGGCAAAGTTCGTAGAGAAATTTCTAAGGCTTTCGGATAGTTTCGCTGATGTATATACAAATTAGCAATATTTTTCAGGGTTGTTACTATTCCGTCTTCATCTTTAATTTCCTCTTTGATAGCCAACGAAAGATTAAAATAAGCCCGAGCCTTATCATAAAATTCTTGCTCTACATACACATTGGCAAGGTCATTGTAACGAAAAGCAATGAAGCGTTTATTGTTTAATTTTTCGTACAAACGCAAAGATTTCAAATGAGCCTCTACGGCAAGGTCGTGCCTACCTTCTCGGTAATGTAGTAATCCCAAATATCCCAAACTTTCAGCAAGTCCGTTAGTATAATCAATTTTTTCAGATAAATCTCGGGCTTGTTTGGCAAAAACAAAAGCCTTTTTTACATCACTATTGCGATATAAAAAAGCCAAACGATTTAGCGTATTGATACGTACCGTATCAGAAAGTTTGGTTTGAAGCAACTGCTCCAAACTATCTTTCTCGCTTTTTTGGGCAAAAAGAGAAAAACTACAAAAAATACAAAAAAGTAAAGTACAAACGAATTTCAAATTTTTACTTGGTTTTAGAGGAAAATTCAATCTTGATATTAGCATTTTGATAGCTATTTCATATCCACTTAACAATATTTTTCAGCAAATTCAGTTTGCCTTTGTAAGGTGGATAACGCAAAGGCACATCAAGCCAGAAAGGCTTTTTAACTACTGCCTTGTAATGTGTAAAAGTATCAAAGCTAAATTTGCCGTGATACCCACCTTGCCCACTATTGCCTACCCCCCCGAAAGGTAAATTAGGATTTGCAGTGTGCATTACGGTATCATTCACACAAGCCCCACCAAAAGCTAAATGTTGCAATACATATTCTTGCTTGCTTTCTGTTTTGCCAAAATAATAACAAGCAAGTGGTTTTTCTTTGTACTGCAACTCTTCCACAACTTTTTCTAAATCC
>JANWZC010000069.1 GCA_025054975.1 Raineya sp. | reverse complement strand
CATAAAAATTGATGATTACATCAGGTTGGTATTTTTGGTAATAATTCCGTAAATCTTGCAGGCTTTTCAGAAAAGTTTTGAGTTTGAGCGTGTTGTAAGCAATGGTTCTACCAATAAGGATAGTTCGGTTGTGTTTATCTTTGACAAAATTCGGACTTTCAAAGTAATGCAGAGGGGCTTGCACCTGATTTTCAAAAAACGCAGGGATTTTTCGGTAGCTTTTACCAACTAAAACCGCCACTACTTGATGTCCTGCTTGATGTAAAATGTCTTGTAAAGCAAGGGTTTGTGTAAGATGTCCTCTACCTTCTCCTTGAACTACGAATAAAAATTTTGCCATTTTTGCTTTTATTTTCCTAAATATTTCAAGATTTTTTCAGCTAAGACTTGACTGATTTTCAAGTAAGATTCCTGCGTCCAACCTGCCACGTGGGGTGTAAGAATGACATTAGGCATTTTCACTAATTTTTGAAAAATTATTTCCTGCTTTTCTGAAAGCGTATCCAATTTTTCATTTTCCAAGACGTCTAAACCTGCCCCCAGAATTTTTCCATTTTCCAAACCTTTTACAACAGCTTCTAAATCAGCTACTTCACCTCTTGCAGTGTTAAGCAACCAAAAAGGTTTCCGACAAGCCTCTACAAAAGATTGATTAAACATTTTTCGGCTATCTTCATTGAGCGAAACGTGCAAAGAAATTACATCAGCCTCTTGTTGGATGTGAGCAAGAGTTGTCATTTCTGCAAAGTTATCAGCTTTTTCGGGGTTTCTGTCGTAGCATAAAACTTTTACCCCTAAACCTTGCAAACGTTTGGCAAAAGCCTTGCCTGTATGCCCATAGCCAACAACTCCAATGGTCTTTCCTTGCAATTCAGAGCCTCTGTTTGCCTCTCTACGCCAAATTTTTTGTTTCACTTGGCTATTGGCTATGTGAATTTTATTCATCAGCGAAAATAACATTCCCAAGCAATGTTCAGCTACGGCATCACAATTTGCTTCGGGAGCATTGATAAGATGAACATTCTGTTGTTTAGCAAAAGCTACATCAATATTATCCAATCCTGAACCTGCTCTGGCAATGAGTTGAAGTTGCGGGTTAAGGCTCAAAATTTCTTTGGTTAAGTGAATTTTACTGCGGATAATAATAGCCTCAAAATCTTGCAAACGCTCTGCAATCTCTTGCGGGGCAATCGTAGGTTCGTAAGCGTAAGTAATATTTTTTTGCTCAAAAATATCCAGCAAATAGGGGTGCAAGTCATCAACAATAAGGAATTTCATCGGATTTTGAAGCACTCGTCCAAAAGTTTATTCTCACCTGCTTTGCCTATGGCACTGGGACTATCAAAGTAACTTTGGGCTTTTTCTGCCATACATTTGCAAAGTTCGCCTACATCTGTGCCTGATGCTTTGATAGCTTCATCTTTTTTGTATTTTTCAGTGCAATTTTCAATAAATTTGGCGGTATCTTTATCGCTCCAATCTCCTTTTTGGCTTTTATCTTCTTTTTTGCTATCACAAGCAGTTAATCCGACTATCAGAACAAAGAGTAAAAATTTGTTCATACGTATATTTTTTGCAAATCTAAAAATTTGCTTAATGCATTTGCAAAAAAAAGCATAAAAATTTTGAAATTTTGAAGCAAAGCAATAGCTTGCAAAAAAAATTAAAAGTATGGATTTAGGCAATTCATTTTTCATTTTCTTGGTAGCGGGTATTATTGGTTTTTTCGTTTTTTTGTACTTTGTACCGCTAAACTTATGGATTACAGCTTTATTTTCAGGCGTTCCGATAGGGCTACTAAGGCTTATTTTTATGCGTATTCGTCGAGTACCTCCAAGAACTATTGTAGAGTCTTTGATTACAGCTCACAAAGCGGGTATTCAGGTAACAGCAGACGATCTAGAAACTCACTATTTGGCAGGGGGTAATGTTCAGAATGTTATTCGTGCCTTGATTTCAGCAGACAAAGCAGGTCTGGATTTATCTTTTCGTCAGGCTACGGCAATAGATTTAGCGGGTAGAGATGTCTTTGATGCTGTGCAAGTATCTGTAAATCCACGTGTTATCAATACGCCTGATGTTACAGCAGTTTCCAAAGACGGAATTCAACTTATCGTAAAGGCTCGTATCACCGTAAGAGCTAACCTACAACAACTCGTAGGAGGAGCAGGTGAAGATACTATTTTGGCTCGTGTAGGGGAGGGTATTGTAACTTCCATTGGTTCGGCGGAAAATCATCAAATTGTTTTGGAAAATCCTGATAAAATCTCCAAAGTAGTGCTTGAACGTGGTTTGGATGCAGGTACAGCCTTCAAAATTCTCTCTATTGATATTGCTGATATTGACGTAGGAGAAAATATTGGAGCAAAACTGCAAATAGATAAAGCCGCCGCCGACCTGAAAATTGCCGAAGCCAAAGCCGAAGAGCGTAGAGCTATGGCTGTAGCTTACGAACAAGAAATGAAAGCCAAAGCCCAAGAAGCACGTGCCAAAGTAATTGAGGCAGAAGCGGAAATCCCCAAAGCTATTGCTGAAGCCTTCAAGACGGGCAACTTGGGAGTAATGGATTACTACCGCATGAAAAATGTGATTGCTGATACTAAAATGCGAGACTCTATCGCAGGCAATCCTGATACAGTATCCGATAAAGATTAAGAAATTAGGCAGTTTCAATCTGTCAAAAGCACAACCTCAATAGGGAAACTTATATAAGTTTCCCTGTTTTTTTATCCTTTGCGTTGAATGTTTTTATGTATTTCGTAATTTTTCTGTAACTTTGAAACTCTCAAAATAAAATAGCAATGCGAAAATTATTTGGAATAGTATTTTTAGCAATCAGTTTGAATGGATTTACCCAAAATCTCATTCCTGCTGAAAAAAAAGGTAAATGGGGTTATCAGAAAGAAGGTAGTAAAAAATTTGCTATCAAACCTGCTTTTGAAGCAGTTATGCCTTTTGGCAAGATGCTTTCCGAAGGCAAGGCTTTTGTCAAGCAGGCAGGACAATGGGGCATTATTGATACCAAAGGCAAATGGCTTGTGAAACCTACTTACGATACGCTTTTTCAACTGAAAAAAGCACAAATTTTATGGCTCTTGGCAAAAACAGGCAAAGAAAAATTTATTCTCAATGCCAATGGTGAAAAATTAACTCCTGCATTTTCAGATTTTGAACCTTACAATCAAAAAATCATTCTGGTAACCAAAGATAAAAAATGGGGCTTATGGCAATATGATAATGGTTCTATTACTGAAATTTTACCTATTGAACACGAGAAAGTAGGTATTGCTGATAATGAATTGAACGTTTTCTATGCTTACAAAAATCAAAAGGTAAGGTTTTACAATGTTTTGACTAAAAAATTTTCCGAAGAATACGATAAACATCGCATGCTAAGAACCGCTTTGAAGGAAGATTCAACTCTTAAAAGAATAGTCTATCAAGTTGTTGAACGCAATGGTAAAAAAGGCTTGTTCAATCCGAACGATTTCAAACTGATTTTGCCTATTTCTTTTGATGACATTCGCCTTGCCCCCGAAGGACAAAATAAAATTTTGTTTGAGGTACTTCAAAGCGGACTTTTTGGCATTTTTGATAATGAAGGTAAGGAAATTCTGCCCATAGTATTTGAAAGATTTTCGTATTTATACAAAGATTTTGTTCTGGCTATGAAAAAACAGCAGTGGGGTGCATACAACTATGAAGGAAAGCAAATTCTTTCACATTTATATCAGGACATTCGCTATTGGAAAGACGCTAATGTTTTTGCGGTGGTGAAAGATAGCTTGCACGGTATAGTAAGTTATGAAGAAAAAATCATATTGCCACCTAATTACCAAGCTGTGGATATTATGAGTTTTGCCAAACCTTTTTATATCCGTCTTACTCAAAAAAATAAGCAAAAAATTGTCATTCTGGAAGGAGATAAGATTGTACCTTACCTGAAAGAAGAATACGAGAAAATTCAGAATTTCAACGAAAAGTATTGGTATGCTCAAAATTTGCTCAAAAAAATGCTGATTGATAAGGCTACTCAAAAAACTTGGCTTATTCCCCCACACACACGTATAGAAGATGGCAAACGATTGTATCTGGCGGTCGTAGATAGCCAAAGAGTCATGAAGCCTTATGCCGAAAATCAACCCGAAGGGACTTTTTATTTAGAAAACCAAGACAAAGCCTTTTTTTGGCGACCTACCGAAAACAAACTTATTCCAACTACCAAAATCAAAGAGTGGAAAAGAGAAGCAGAACAAGAAGACAAAATGCCTCAAAATAATGCAATTCCACAGCAAAATGACAGACCTAAACGTCCTGTAAGACGAGGTAGATAGTTAGAAAAACTTACACAGAAATTTTATCCTGCTATTTAGATTAGATACTTACAAACTCAAAAGTCAATAATAAATCAATGACTTTACTAATTATCTACCGAGGTGGAAATAATAAGGATTTTTGATAAATTTGTTACATTTGACAGAGATTTTTACAAATTTCTATATTTTTGTAGCAAATTCCTTCATTTAGGATTGGTATTTAGTAAGTTTCAAAAACAAAAAATTATGGGAAGAGCCTTTGAATTCAGAAAAGAACGGAAATTTAAGCGTTGGGGGCAAATGGCAAAAACCTTTACTAAGTATGCCCGTGAAATTGTTATGGCAGTAAAAGCAGGAGGACCCGACCCACAATATAATCCTCGCTTGCGTACCATTCTGCAAAATGCTAAACACGATAATGTTCCCAAAGAAAATATTGAGCGTGCTATCAAGAAAGCTACCTCCAAAGAGCAAGAAGATTACAAAGAAGTGGTATATGAAGGTTACGGACCGCACGGCATTGCTATCATTATTGAAACAGCTACCGATAACCCTACTCGTACAGTGGCTAATATTCGTAGTTATTTCAATAAGTATGGCGGTAGTTTGGGGGTTTCGGGTTCAGTTGATTTTTTGTTTGAAAGACAAGCCGTTTTTCAGGTAGCAATGAAAGAAGGCATAAATTTAGAAGAAATGGAATTAGAACTCATTGATTTCGGCTTGAACGAAATGGTTGTTGATGAAGGAGAAATTTTTATTTATGCAGGTTTTGAAGGTTTCGGTAAAATTCAAAAATATTTGGAAGATAGAGGCTTTGAAATTAAAAGTGCAAAATTAGAACGTATTCCATTAGATACCAAACAACTCACCCCCGAACAAGAAGCCGAAGTTGAAAAATTACTTGAAAAACTGAATGAAGATGATGATGTACAACAAGTTTTCCACAATATGAAATAATTTTTTCACCCTTAAAATTTAAGTCTTATGCAAAAAGCAGCTCTTATTTTCAGCTTTCTAACCTTATTTCTTTCCGCCAATCAGTGTAAAAAAGCAGGTGAATGGGAAAAAGTTTTTGACAAACTTTGGGTACGTTCATCAGAGGAAGAAAAAGGCGATGGCATAGAAGTGTATCGCACCGAAGCGTATAAATTTCCTATTTCTCGTGGTCCTCGGGAGGCTTTTCGTATGGGAAAAGACGGCAGTTTTATGCTTCGTATTGCTCCCGCCGATGCCCCTGTGGAAATCAAAGGCACTTGGAAAGCTAATGGGAAAAAACAAGCAAACGTAAATCTGGAAAAAAATAGCTTCATAGGCAAAACCGACTACCTCTACCAACTTATTGAGGTACAAGACGATATGCTCAAAATCAAAAGACAATGAAAGCCCAAGACCGCCGAATTTGTGAAGTAGATATTATTCCTGAAACTTTTGCAGGTTATAAAAGAGTACAAGGAGCTTATCCTGGTTATTATGACATAGAAAGCACTACTATTCCTGAAATTCGGGTTTTTTCTTACAATGCCGAAGTGTGTTTTGAACATAAATTCAATGGGCTTGCAGAATTGTTTGCTTATTTTGATAAGCAACCTGATACACTCAAACATTGGATTGATACCGAAGGCATTGGTAATACAGCTTTCTTTGATAGCTTAAAAAATTACTTCAGATTGCATAATTTGGCTGTAGAAGATGCTGTTAGTGGAGACCAACGCCCCAAAGTAGAAACCTATGATAATCAGATTTTTATTATCTCCCGAATGTTGTATTATTTGCAAGAAAACAATAAACTTATCAATGAGCAAGTAGCTTTTTTCGTTTTGCCCAACATTCTTATTACCATCCAAGATGAATACGAAGATTGCCTTGAACCTGTACGCGAACGCTTACGCAAAGGCAAAGGCATTATGCGTGCCAGTAGTATTTTTTATCTTACTTACGCTTTAATTGATGCCATTGTGGATAATTATTTCCCTATGGCTGAAAATATTGCTCAAAGACTCAACGAATTAGAAGATAAAATCGTTAGCAATGTCAATAATGTAAGTGTGCATGAAATTTTGCATATTAAGCGAGAAATTCTACAAATTCGTAAAGCCGCTCTCGCCGAAAGAGACAAAATCAATGAACTTTTGCGTTGTGAGCATCCGCTCAAAGATGAAAAAGTAGAGGTTTATCTACGAGATACTTACGACCATTGTTTGCAAATTTTAGAAGTACTTGAAGATGAAAAAGAAATAGCTTATAGCATTGCAGAAGCCTATAATGCCACACTTACTCACAAGACCAACGAAGTAATGAAACTACTAACAATTATTTCAGCGATTTTTATTCCGCTTACATTTATTGTAGGGGTGTATGGTATGAACTTCGCTCCCGAAGGGCTGAATAAAGAGGCTCTGCCGCTCAATATGCCTGAATTGTATCACCCTTATGGCTACATCGGAGTGTGGATAGTAATGTTGAGCATTGCGGTTGGGGCTGTCATATTTTTCAAACGTAAAAAATGGCTCTAAATGTGATTTTTTTCTTGTTTCTTGTGTCTTATGTCTGATGTCTGAATTATGATTGCAATCGTAGGAGCAGGTATTTCGGGATTGAGTTTAGCATATTTTCTGCAAAAGCAAAATGTGCCTTACTTACTTTTGGAAAAAAAAGAAAACGAACATTCACCTGGTGGCTTTATTCAGTCCATCAGGGAAAAAGAATATTTGTACGAACTGGGACCTAATTCCCTGCTTTGTGATGATTTCTTGCTCCAATGGCTCAACGAGTTAGAATTACAAACAGAAATCATAGAAGCCAATCCCGTAAGCAAAAGCCGTTTTGTGTTCAAAAATGGAAGGTATCAAAAACTTCCTCAATCACCATTTTCTTTGTTTTGGAGTGTTTTTTTTTCGTGGGAAGCTAAAAAACAAATTTTTCGTGAGCCGAAAATAAAATCTAAAACCCACCCCAACGAAACCCTAACCGAATTTTTTGAAAGACGCTTTGGTAGAGAAGTAGTGGATTATGCTTTAGAACCTTTTGTTTCAGGGATTTATGCAGGTAACCCCGATGAACTACTTTTGAAATATACCTTTCCGTTTTTGGCAGAATTAGAGCAGAAATTTGGTTCGGTAATCAAAGGCTTGAAAAAAACTAAATCATTAGGACGTAAAAAAAGTATTTCTTTCAAAAATGGAATGCAAACGCTTCCTAAAAAACTTGCCGAAAAAGTCAAAATTACCTATTGCCAAGACGGTGTGCAAAGTATTTTCAGAAAATCACAGAGCTGGGAAATTATTACCGCTGAAAAAAATTTTCAAGCTGAAAAAGTCGTTATTACTACACCCGCTTACATAGCAGGCGATATATTGCAGAAAATTGATTTTTCTCTGTCAGAAACTTTGCAAAAAATTGGATATGCCCCTATGGTGGTGGTACATACCATTTACTATAAAAATCTTTTCAGAAAACCACTCAACGGCTTCGGGGCTTTACACCCACACAAAGAAAAACTTTTTACCTTAGGGCATATTTGGAGTAGCTCAGTATTTGAGGGGCGTTGTAAAGATAATGAAGTACTTTTCACTTCTTTTGTGGGAGGATTAAAAGGTATAGAAAAGACATTTTTAGATGACAATACCTTAATGAGCAAAGTACAAAAAGAAATTCGTGAAATTTATAAAATAGATTCCTTACCTGTGTTGCAAAGAGTTACACGATGGCAAAAAGCTATTCCACAATACGATAAGTTCATTTTGCCTGCTTATGAAAGATTACAAAGTTTGGAACAGGAAGGTTTATATGTTTGTGCTAATTGGAAAGATGGGGTTTCTGTTGCCGATTGCATCAAAAAAGCCTATAATTTGGCTCAAAAATTCAAATAAAAACCTAAAATCTATCTCTATGGAACAAAATACAAATATCACCACCACACAAGTTGGCTTACGCTATGGCATTATTTATGGCTTAACTGCAGTTGTTATTTCATTAGTGAGTATAATGGCTGATATGCAGGAGATTTTTGTCATCCGTATTCTCAACATTGCTGTTATGATTGCCTTTCTCGTAATGCCTATGCAATACTTCAAAGCCCAAAATGAAGGATTTATGAGTTTTGGACAAGGAATGGGTATTGGTGCAATAGTTTCTGCGGTTAGTAGTTTTATTTCAGGAATTTTTATCTTAGTGTATTATCGCCTGATTGCTCCTCAAAAATTTGAAGAAATCCTTGACAAAGCTCGTGAAAGTTGGGAAAAAGCAGGCATGAAAGAAGAACAAATGCGAGTAGTTGAAAAATTTACTACCCCCGAAGTGATGTTTGTAAGTGCTTTGATTAGCGGAATTATATTCGGAGTAATTATCTCCTTGATTGTAGCAGCTATTCTGCAAAAAAAGAAACCTGAATTTTAAGATGCAAGACATAAGACACAAGACGCAAGACATAAGAATTTTAGTTTTTTACTTTTCAAATTTATGAAAAAACTACTTTTTAGCGTTTGGATAGCTATTTTGGCTTACACGCTACAAGCTCAGCCACTTGAAAAAAGACTTTCAAGTACCAAAACAGCCGTAGTGGTTTCGCTCAATGCTCAAAACTACAAGCCCAAAGGTAAATTCCAAACCCTTCTAGACTTGGATTTTTTCAGAAATCTGGATAAGAGTTTCAAAGAGCGTTACAGCAAAGATTACAAAGTGGTTTCTGCTATTTATCGCAGTCCTGATGAAATTGGTATCAATGCTTATCCTCGTTCTTACGTGTTTGTAAATACTTTGGATAGCAATGCTACAATAACAGGGGTAGTGTTCAACTTGGCAAATAGCAAAAAGTTTGAAAATTGGGCAAATACCCTATGGAAAGATGCTGATGTAACTAAAACCAAAAATGGCGAAAATGCCATTTATCTACAAGGCGACCAAGCTATTGCATGGAATAACACTTGTGGCGTAATTGCTTTTGTAAATCTTAGTGAAAAAAGTTTCTATGAAGGTATCAATTATGACGACCCCGACTACGACAGAAAAATGGAAGAAAGAGAACGTAAAAATAAACAACGTAAAACAGATTTACTTAAAACTGAAACAACTGCTATTTTACAAGGCAATGTCGCAGAAGATTTGACAACCAACAGCAATTTTCAAACTTTTTTACAAAAACCTCATGATTTGGGTATTTGGCTGAATTACGAACAATTTACACAATCTTTTAGTAGTTTGCTCAAAAATGTGCCTGAATTGCAATTTGGTTATGTAGAGCGTTTTGCCAGTCGTGTGAGGTCTTTTTACAAAAATTACTATGACCACATTCTTTTCAACACTAACAAAGGTAATGCTACGGTTACTTATGAAACCTATCTGAGCGATAAAATGTATGAGCTTATTGGTAATGCCTTTGGCAGGCGTATCAATCCTGAATTTTACAAATACATTGAAGGAGAAAATCTGCTTGGTATGTATGCAGTTTCAGGAGATTTGAAGGTTTTGGGCAATGCTCTTTTAGAAATTTACAAAAATTTTGGTGAAGATTTGAGTAGGGAAGGTAAAATTATTGCGGCTGTCGCTGATGTTTTAGGGATAATTTTGGATGAAGACGCTATTTTGAGTATGCTTAAAGGAGATGCCTTAATTGCCTTCACGGGTGTAAAAGAAATGGAAACAGAATACACCGACTATGAATATGAGGGCGAAACTTATCTGGGGGCGGTCAAGAAAACACGCAAAGAAAAAGTCGCAACTTACGTCGCAACACTTTCTATTGGTAATAGAGAAAATTTGGAAAAAATTATTCGTCTTATCAATATTTTGGGTGGATTTGAACTACAACCCCAAGGTAATTTTTATCTTATCCGAGAGACAGGTAAGGTAAAAAACTATCTTGCCATAAACGAGGGTATTTTAATCATTAGCAACGACTTTGACCTTATTTCTAATCTGCAAACTTACAAAGTGAAAAAAAATGTTGAAAATCGCATTCAGAAACTTACCCAAGACCATCCTATGCTTGTGTATGTCAATACGCAAGCGGTAGCAGATGCCATTCTCACCAATCAACCTGATTTACGAGCCAGTGAAAGAAAAGATTTGCTCGAGCTCAAACAAGAAATCGGAGAGTTTCAAATGGTGGGTCCTCTGCTGAAAGGAAAAACCTTTTATTCAGAAGGTATTTTGCAGGTTTTAGACAAGAAGAACAATAGTCTTGCCTCGTTGGTGCGTTTTTTCAATCGTTTTTTCAAAGACAGAAGCGGTATCAATGAACCCGATGACATCACAGGCAAAAAAACTAAAAAACGCAAAAAGAAAGAACATTAACAACTTTACACCACGAATACAGTAGTTTTGCAAAATTGAGTATTTTACACAATAACTTCACCTCGTGAGAGTGAAGTTCTTATGTTTGTAATTGAGTTGTACGTTTGAATAAGACTTTTAGTCTGTAAAATCTATAAATTTTTTAATCAGAGCAGCCTAAGTGAGTAGTACCTCACCCAAATTAATTTACATTTCATTAAACCTATTGCGACTATCTAAATCTGAGACATACACTTAAATTTTCGCAGAAGATTATTCAGAGAAGTAGCAAAAATGGTAGAATCAGCAGAGGCAATGTTACAAATTGCATTCATATCGTTTATTATCAATCATCTATAATCGCAAAACATTATCTAAGTTTCAATCATTTTTAAAAATCCCATTTTAACGAACACAATAATTTACTAAAGACTGCGTTTTCTTTGCGTTCTTTGGGATTAGACTTAAATCCTGTCTAATTTTAACATGTTAATTATCAGGTTCTTGTATATTTGTAACGTATTAAGTAAGTTTTGTTAATTGAGTACAAAAAAATCAACTATGAAAAAAATTAGTTTTTTCTTGTTTTTCCTTGTAATAGGGGCAACTGCTTTTGCCCAAACCAAAAAGGGGGTAGTAAGAGGACGCATCGTTGATGCTGTGGATAAAGCGTTTGCTCCTGGGGCTACTATCAGTGTGCAAAAATTGCCCGACTCTACCGTAGTAGGTTTTACGATAAGTGATGAAAATGGTTCCTTTGAATACAGGAATTTAGCAGAAGGTAACTATCGTCTGATTGTAAAACTCACTGGCTCTGCAATTTTGAAAAAAGAGTTTCAAATTACACCTTCACAATGGGAGATAAATTTAGGTAACTTGGAATTGCAACCTGAAACTATACAAGGCATAGAAGTAAAAGGTGAGGTTGCTCCTGTGGAAATAAAGCAAGATACCGTTGAATTCAATGCTCGTGCCTTTCAAACTAAACCTAATGCAACTGCTGAAGATTTACTTAAAAAATTGCCTGGTGTAGAAGTTTCCAAAGATGGTACCATAAAGGCACAAGGTGAAACTGTTAGGAAAGTGCTGGTAGACGGCAAACCCTTTTTCAGCGATGACCCCAAAATTGCTACTCGCAATATCCCCAAAGATATGATTGATAAAGTGCAAATCATTGACCAATTATCAGAACAATCGCAGCTGACAGGAGTAGATGACGGCAATCGTGAAAAAGTTATCAATATTACCACCAAAAAAGATATGAAAAAAGGTACGTTTGGACGTGCTATGGCAGGCGTTGGCACTAACGACCGCTATGAAGGTAATCTTTCGCTCAATCGTTTTAATGACGACCAACAAATTTCTTTCATTGCTTCTGCTAATAACATCAATAGTCAAAATTTTACGCTCAATAATGCCATTCAAGGAGCAGGCAACTTCCGAGGAAACTTTCAACGTATTGCACAGGCTTTTGGAGCGGCTAATCTCAATAACAACAACGGTATCACTACGGTTTGGTCAGCAGGGCTGAATTTTAACGACGAATGGGGTAAAAAATGGAAAATCAATGGTAATTATTTCTACAACAACAGCGAATTAGTTGTTTCACAAAATGCCAAACGCCAAAATATCCTTACTGATAGTACGTTCTTTACGTTTCAAAATAATGATAACACTACACAAACAGGTAACCACCGCCTCAATTTCCGTATTGATTACGAAATTGATAGCCTTACGCTTTTGCGTGTTATTCCTAATCTTTCTGTTACGCAAGTAGATTACAATAATTTGAGTATTTCTCGCACTCTGAATTCTAATCAAAACACCTTGCTCAATGACGCCAATACTGAAAATATTAGTAAAAATAATCAACTCAATTTTAATAATCAACTACTTTTCAGACGTAGGTTTAAGAAAAGAGGTAGAAGCTTTGTTGGCAATTTCAATTTCACCAATACCACCCAAGAAGGAACAGATTTCAATACAGCGCTGAACAGATTTTATAACAATAACAACCTTATCACTCAAAGACTTATTCGCCAAAAGGCTACCCAAGACAATAGCAGTTTGCTTTTCAGAGGAGGAATTTCTTACACCGAACCCTTGAGCCGTAGGCATAACTTGGAAATGAATTACCAAATCAGCAATACTAATAACCTCACCGACCGTCGTGTATTTGATTTTGATGAAATCGGTGGAGATTATCTACTGCCCAACGCACCGCTTACCAACAATTTTGATAATCAATTTCTCTCTCATCGCTTGGGCTTGAATTTGGTTACTACCAAACTTAAATACAGCTATACTTTGGGCTTTGCGGCACAATTCGCTACCCAAAATAACCAAGATATTACGCGTGATACTACTTTCAGAAGAACTTTTATCAACTTATTTCCCACTGCTCAATTTCGTTACAATTTTGGCAAAAACCGCCGTATGCGAATTGAATATCAAGGTAGTACT